>JARDZI010000344.1 GCA_029240935.1 Clostridiales bacterium | reverse complement strand
AGTGCATCGTCAGCGGCCCTTGGTGAACCTGAACATTCAAGAACAACATCTACCCCGTTGCCTTTAGTGATGTCATAGATAACTTTTTCCAAATCTTCTTCCTGAGAATTAATTACATAGTCAGCTCCTAATTCTTTGGCAAGCTTTAATCTTTCTTTGCTTCTGGACGTACCAGCCACAATAACTACAGCTCCCTGAAGTTTTGCAATCTGCAATGCTCCCAGTCCAATTGCTCCAGGTCCTACAACTAGAACTACATCTCCAGCGGTGATATTTGTCTGCTCAAGCACTGCATGGGTTACACATGCCAGCGGTTCAAGAAGTGCACCAGAAATAAAATCAATATTGTCAGGTAATAGGTGTATCCTTTCCTGAGGCAGGACTGTATACTTTGCAAAAACACCGTTTTGCCAATAACCTAGACCTTTTCTCCCATTACACATATGATAGTTGCCAGTAATACAATAGTGACATTTACCACAAATACTATAAGCTGTCTCAGATACAACCCTGTCACCGGGTTTCCATTGCGTTACGCCTTCACCTACTGCTGTAACTATGCCGCTGAATTCATGTCCGATAGTTACTGGCGGGCTTATGGGAACAGGGGTATTATCATGATAAATACGAAGATCTGAACCACAGATTCCTGCAGCTTTTACCTCAACCTTTACCTGACCTGGACCTGGAGTTGGTTCAGGAACCTCCCTGATTTCCATATTGCCGTCCCCTCTAGAATACTTAACTAATGCTTTCATAAATTCCTACCGTATCATAAAAATAAATACGGATAACCTCCCCATAAATATATTTTAATGATATTAACCCTTTAAAGATTCAGAGTACTCTATGACTTCTTTTAAAGTGGGAAGAGAACTTTGTGCACCTTTTTTCTGTACTGCCATTGAGGCTACCATCTGCCCAGCTTTAATAGCCTCAGATAGATTTCTATCTTTCATATATGACCATAGAAAGCCCCCAATAAAACTGTCACCTGCAGCAGTAGTATCAACAGCTTTTACTTCGTATGCAGGATACCACTTGCTTTCCTCCCTTGTAAACACAGCGCAGCCTCTTTTGCCAAGGGTTACTATTAATATTTTCACACCTTTATCCAGCATAATTTCCGCTGCCTCACTAATGCCTTCAGTACTATCGGTTGTTACACCTGTAAGCCTTTGAAGTTCATGCTCATTAGGAACTAAAATATCAGTCAATCCTATCAATCTGTCTGAAATCGCTGCAGCAGGTGCAGGATTAAGTACTGTTGTTTTCCCCAGTTCTTTTGCTTTTAAAAAAGCATACTCTACTGTAGGTATTGGAATCTCCATTTGACAGAGTACTACTTCACTCTTACTTATTGCTTCAATGTTATCCTCAATATACTTTTCGTCCACAAAGCTGTTTGCTCCACCTACTACAACTATATTGTTTTGACCTTTATCATTTACAGAAATTACAGCAATTCCTGTAGAACAATCTTTTACTAACTTTATTCGCGATACATCAATACCACTTTTACTCATGCTGCTGATCATGATGGAGCCATAGCTGTCATCTCCCACGCAGCCTAAAAAACATACTGGCATATCCAGTTGTGCCGCCGCCACTGCTTGATTGGCGCCTTTACCTCCAGGATATTGGTTAAAGTCTCTGCCTAGTATTGTTTCTCCCACTTTAGGTATCTCAGGCGCTGTTACGACCAAATCCATATTTATACTACCTATCACAGTAAGCATAACATGTCTCCTTCTCTTATTTATTTCGCTGATCCATCCATCTCGCATAATTTTTTAATTACAATCTGAGTACGTTCGTCCGTATCACCTGTAGCTGTTAGAAATCTCTCTATTAAATCTGGTGCAAGCCATTCTCCAACAATTTTCTCACCTATGCACATTACTTGAACATGATCATGTTCCACTGACTGGTGCGCCAGATGTATATCATGAATTATTGATGCGCGAATACCAGGAATTTTGTTACAAGCAATTGAAGCGCCAACTCCTGTTCCACAGAACATAATACCTTTTTCTGCCTTGCCTTCTAAAATAGGCTGGCATACCTGTTTTGCCACATCCGGGAAAAATGGCTTCTCCTCGCGAGAGTAGCATCCGTGATCAATTACCTCATGTCCTAATGCTATAAGGTGAGGTATCATTTTTTCTTTTAAATTTATTCCTGCATGGTCGCAACCAACTGATATTATCATTCTTTCTGCCTCCTACTAATTAGCTTTATTTATTTTTTTGATTTTCCAAGGTATGCCTCTCGGACTCTTTCATCCTTGATTAAATCCTTGGAATCTCCTGATAGTGTAATGTTTCCTCTTTCAATTATATATGCACGGTTGGAAACCTGGAGTGCTAAAGAAGCATTTTGCTCAACTAGCAAAACCGGTGTTCCTGCCTTATTTATCTCAACAATTTTTTCAAACACTTCTTCAATAACTAGTGGAGCAAGTCCCATTGAAGGCTCATCCATCATTAGCAGCTTGGGATGTCCCATCATAGCTCGTCCTATTACCAGCATTTGCTGTTCCCCGCCCGAAAGACTCCATGCCAGCTGTTTGCGACGTTCTTTAAGCCTTGGGAAAGTTTCATAAATCATCTCAATATCCTCTGAAATATTACCTTTCGTAAGCTTCATTCCCCTGTGTACTACAATACCCACTGTGAGGTTTTGCTCAACTGTAAGCCCAGGGAATACGTGCCTTCCTTCAGGTACCTGCAATATGCCCATTGATGCAATGTTATGAGGCCTTTTGCTGTTAATAGACACTCCATTATATTCAATTTCACCGCTTACCTTAACATGGCCTGAAATTGAGTTTAACATGGTGGTTTTTCCTGCACCGTTACTTCCTATTAAAGCAACAATCTCCTTGTCCCCTACTTCCATATTCACGTTGTGAAGAGCTTCTATGTGTCCATAGGAAGCTACAAGATTTTTAATTTTAAGCATTGTGGCTCCCTCCCAGATATGCCTTTATTACCGCCTCGTTTTCTTGAATTTCTGCCGGAACTCCGCTGGCGATTTGATGACCAAAGTTGAGAACTGTCAGACGATGGCAGATGCTCATTACAAGATCCATTGCGTGTTCAATTAATAAAACTGAAATATTTTCTTTTAGGGCTATATTAACAAGTTTTATTATATACTCCATCTCTTGATGGTTTAGTCCTGCAGCTGGTTCGTCTAACAGAAGCACCTTAGGGTGGCTGAGCATTGCTCGCACTATCTCTATCATCTTCTGCTGTCCATAGGAAAGCTTTTCGATGGAATCATCCAAATTTACTCCGGAAAGTCCCGCTGCCTCCAGCAATGTATTCATTCTTTCCTTATAATTTTTAGCCTCCGCAATTCCTCTTTTGCCAGCCAAATCTATACCTAGTGCAATATTGGTTTTAATATCACATCTGTCTAGAAGCCTTGGGTGCTGAAATGTTCTTACTATACCCAGTCTGGCCTTGTTGTGGGTTGAAGCTTTGGTAATGTTTTTACCACTAAGAGTAATTGTACCTCCGTCTACGCTGTAAATACCTGTAATTAAATTAATCAGTGTAGTTTTACCAGCACCGTTTGGTCCTATAAGCCCGAAGATCTCACCACCGTAAAGCTCAAAAGATATATCGTCAGCAGCTACTACACCGCCAAAGCGTTTGCATACTTTATTAAGCGTCAACACTGGTATCTTTTGTTCGTTTAATGTATTTTCTAATGTATTTTTCATACAGCTCCTTACCTCCCCCCAAAATTCCTTCTGGCTGAACAA
>JARDZI010000343.1 GCA_029240935.1 Clostridiales bacterium | reverse complement strand
TCAGGAAAGGTTACTTTTATTACATCCACATCTCGAGCACCTTTTTGAAGTTCCTCAAATATGGACTTTGGATTCATGGATTTGTTTAATTTATATTCTCCTGCTTTAAGTGACTTCTTTACATTAAACTTTACATATATTTTTGCAAAAAGCTTATTACTTATTAGCCCATTATTATAAAGGCTTTCTATAATGCTTGAACTAGTTGAACCCTTTTCAACTTTATAACCCACTTCAGTATTTAAATCTGAAGCAGGTTTTTTAAGAAAATTACTGTATGAAAAATAGGATATACCCAGTACAGCAGTAATTATAATTATAATAAATAATACTGCTGTAACAGGTTTCTTTATATTTCTTGTTTTCATTTTATATTCACCCATAAACCCACCAACTTATCTAAAATTCTCTCTATTAATAAATTATAGTATTATGAGGCTAAATTTACAATAAAACACTAATTATTTTATTTTCCCTTTGATGAAGTTCTCTTTCTCATGTTGTGATCAAGTATCTTTTTTCTCATTCTAATATTTTTAGGTGTTACCTCAACTAGTTCATCACTAGTGATGAATTCAATACATTTTTCAAGTGTCATATCAGGTGGCGTAGTAAGTCTCATTGCTTCATCAGTTCCTGCTGCTCTCATGTTAGAAACCTGCTTCCTCTTACATACATTTACTTCAATGTCTTCACCCCTTGAGCACATTCCAACAATCATTCCTGGATAAACCTCAGTGCCAGGACCAATAAATAGTATTCCTCTATCCTGTGCATTATACAAGCCATAGATTACAGCTTCACCTGCTTCAAATGCTACAAGTGCACCTCTGTTTCTCTCCTCTACTTCGCCTTTAAATGGCTCATATTCGTAGAAATTATGATTCATTATTCCATTTCCCTTTGTATCAGTCATAAACTCATTTCTATATCCAATTAAAGCTCTTGAAGGAATCTTAAACTCAAGTCTTAAATATCCATTTATTGCTGAAGTCATATTTATCATTTCAGCTTTTCTTTGTCCAAGCTTTTCCATTACTACTCCCATAAATTCATCTGGAACATCAATAGTTAATAGCTCTATAGGCTCACTTTTTACTCCATCTATCTCCTTAATTATAACCATTGGCTTTGATACCTGGAGCTCATAACCTTCTCTTCTCATTGTTTCAATAAGAATTGAAAGAGAAAGTTCTCCTCTTCCAGCAACTTCAAAAGCATCAGTGGACTCGGTTTCAGAGACTCTCATACTTACATTTGTATCAAGTTCCTTCATTAATCTTTCTCTTAAATGTCTTGAAGTAACATAATCCCCTTCCTTGCCAGCAAGTGGACTGTTATTTACACTAAATGTCATTGATATTGTTGGCTCATCTATATTCACAAAATGAAGGGCCTCAGGATTTTGCTGGTCAGCAATAGTTTCACCTATATTAATATCTGGTATTCCAGAAACTGCCACTATGTCACCAAGACTAGCCTCTTCAACTTCAACTCTTTTTAATCCATTAAATGTATATAGTGTAACAACTTTAGAATTTTTAAATTTTCCATCTGCTTGGCATATAGCAATCTGTTGATTTTTCTTTATAATACCTCTTTGAACCTTACCGATAGCTATTCTTCCAACATATTCATTTGAATCTATTGTTGTAACTAACATCTGAAGAGGTTGGTCAATATATCCTACAGGAGCAGGAACATATTTAACAATAGTTTCAAACAAAGGCATTAAGTCACTTGACTCATCATCTAATTCATACTTTGCAATACCATCCCTTGCAGAAGCATACACTATAGGAAAATCAAGCTGTTCATCTGTAGCTCCCAGTTCCATAAATAATTCAAAGGTTTCATCTATAACTTCATGTGATCTTTCATCAGATCTATCAATTTTATTTATTGCTACTATAGGCTGCAATTTAAGTTCTAGAGCCTTTTTTAATACAAATCTTGTTTGGGGCATTGGTCCTTCAAATGCATCAACAAGAAGAACAACTCCATCAACCATCTTTAATACTCTTTCAACTTCGCCGCCAAAATCAGCATGTCCAGGAGTATCTACTATATTAATTTTTATTCCTTTATATGAAACTGCAGTGTTTTTTGCAAGTATTGTAATTCCTCTTTCCTTTTCCAGGTCATTAGAATCCATTACCCTTTCTTCAACCTTTTCATTGGTTCTAAATATACCGCTCTGTCTTAGCATTCCATCAACCAGTGTTGTCTTACCATGGTCAACGTGTGCAATTATAGCAATATTCCTTATATCATCTCTAACAAATTTATTCATCCTAATCCCTCCAAGAAATTTATATAGGGTACCTAGTTATAGATTTACACTTATAGGATAACCTTATTCTACATGTGTAAATCTACCAAAGAAAAGGAACCATTATTATAGAAATTTAATAATGAGTTCCTTCTCACATAAAATACCCCACTTTAAACAACTATTCTATTGTATGCAAAATTACACAACTTGTCAATGCTTGTATTGATCTATGACTTTTTGAAAAACTGAAGC
Source organism: Clostridiales bacterium (assembly GCA_029240935.1). Taxonomy (GTDB): domain Bacteria; phylum Bacillota; class Clostridia; order Clostridiales; family Caloramatoraceae; genus JARDZI01. The sequence goes on along the minus strand of JARDZI010000343.1, from coordinate 4,149 downwards.
AAGGGCAACCCCAAGAATTCCAGCTGAGATAAATTCACTAAAGCCAAAGGTATACACTGTTGCAAGGTAGGTACTACTTGAAGTACTAATCCATAATGGTATAATAAGTGCATTTAAAAGTATAGGTGGCAATGTTGCAAGATATTTGTTAGGCATTTTTGAAGTTAAATAAGCTGCTAAAAGTGTTGTTAAGCTTCCAAAGAATATATCTACGAAACCATAACCTCCAAAAATATTTGCCAGAAAGCATCCAACAAATAATCCTGGTATAGCAGCAGGTTCAAAAAAAGGTAATATAGTTAGTGCTTCTGATATTCTAAACTGAATTGGTCCAAATGCTGTTTCTCCCAACATTAAAGTTTTTAGTCCTACTACATCATTTAGAATCTTCATAATGTCCTCCCAAAGTTTTGAAAACTTCATCTCAGATTCCATAAAACCTCTAATTTCTGGATTTACGCTTATAACATTCCATAAATTTGTGAGTGAATCAATCTGCCCTTTGCTTGGCTCCATTCCCTGCATTTGAATTGTATACAATTCCATTTGTTTTCTTCTAAAATCTTCAACCATTCTTTTGTTTGATTCATTAGTCCCAATTTTTTTAACCGCCTCAACATATTCAACAACCTCAGGAGTCACCTTGAGTGTACTTGCCAATTCATGAGCCTTATCATAGACATTCAAATTTATCCCTCCATTATAAAATAATTATTCACCATAAAAGTATAGTAATCCCTTAATATATTTAAAAAAAGGTTTACCCTTAACTCTTGTTCTTCCTGTTTCAATTATTTGTATGCTATTAGATATTTCATCAATTGCAATTTCTATATTTATCATATCACCAGAAAAAATAATTTTATAAAAATCATTAGCTTCTACATGTACTGCTATTAATCCATCAGTGTTGAGGGTTTTTAATCCCCTCACAATATCTAACACTTCTTCAAGTATTTTTAATTCTCCATGGACTTTTATATAATATCCATTTTCATCATACATTTCATCCTCAATTACCCTTGGATATTTACCATAAAAATCTAACTCTAAATAATACCTCAAGCTTTCAATAAAATTTTCATCCAATTTTATTTTTTCAGTAAGTAGTTTAATAATTCCTTTTTCATCCTGCATTATATAATGTACAAATGCCTCTCTGGATTTAAGAAATCTTTGTATAATAAAAGCATCCATATTATTTTCAACTTCCATTATAAAACCAGGAATTCTTCCAAATCCATCAATCCTTAAAGTGATTTCTAGTCCATAATAGTTCCATTCTGCACTAATTGAGATTTTATTACTTCCTATTAAATTTTTAATTATAGTTAGTTCATTAAGTTTTATAAAAAAATTAATATTTTCTTTTTTATCTAGTATAAGAAATGTATCCCTATGCTTAAGCTCCCTGTATACATCCAAAAATTCCACTTCATCTAAAGCCATTATATATTTTTTATCATAAGCAGAATTACATTTTGTTACATATGTTGCATTATTTATCCTATTGTAAATATCCAATTTTATCCCGCCTTTAAAAAGCTAAATATCCTTTTTCAAAATTAACTAGATTATTGGATTATTATGATTTTTTTTATGGTGGTCATAATCATCTCCAGGCTCTCCAGTTTATAAGGAAGTGTCTTCTTTATAGTTGCAAATGTATGAAGTGCCTTTATAAAATTGCCCATATAAAAATCACACAATCCAACATTATAATACATTGAAATATAAGTTTCCATAGACATATTCCAATTACCATTCACTTCTCCAATTTTCTCTTCATATAGTTCAATTGCGTACGTGAATACGTCCTTTGCCTTATTATATTCACCCTTCCTGATATGCACACATCCAATAATATTATATGCCTCAAGAATGGTACCTGCCACACTAATAATAGATATAGCTGTTTCGAAGGCTTCCTGAAAATTACCCCTGTCATAACTGTCCCAACATTCATCTATCATTCCGTTGTATTCCTCAAGCATATTGTTGCTGTAATGTTCAAAAATTTTTTTACCCCAGTCACTTAGATTAATTGCCTCATCACTTTTCTCAATCAAGCCAAGTGGTTCAAATACATCTTCTATTATTTTTTCCATATATTTATCCTTAAGCATCTCTTGCAATACATAAATATTGCTTGAATAAATAAAATCCATATATTCATACTTGTTCCTAATTTCTTCAAAGGTCATATACTTATTGTTAAGTTGAGATAAAAGACATGCCGTATATCTTCTTCCTTCCTTATCAAGGAATCTATTTGAGGCAACACATCCGGTTATTTCTTTCCAATCAAGCCTTTCCCATACATACTTAATCATATCTATACCTGCTGAAATTTTATCTGATAGGGTGAAAAGCTTTCCATATGGTGTCAAAACTATTTTGCCATTCACGATCTCAACCAGCTTTTGCTCTATAACAAATCTAATAAGTACAGTGGATTGTCCTTCAGGTATTTTAAATGATTTTAGCAATAGGACAAGAACTGATTCTATACTACCACAGGATATATTTGTCTCTTCTCCATCAATATATATCAATAGCTCAATAGTATATGTTAAAAATTTATTATTACAGCCCTTTATACCTGATAATATTTTATGAAGTTTTTCTGCTTCTTTATCCTGACAAACAAATCTTAATGGCATGATTTTGGCTGTTGTTTCACTGTTCATGGATTTCCTCCCTATCTTTCATCTTTTTCTTAATTTGCATATAAAGAACCCTTCCATTTCCTTAGAAGGAAGTATTCTTATTGACCTATTAATACTCTCATCCATTCCTTCAGTAAAGCCAGGTAATGCTCCATTAATCTTTAAATCAATATTTAATATCTCCATATTAAGAGTACTCACAGCATAGTCAAGCACTCCTTCATTTTCCAACCTATTTAAGGTGCAGGTAGAATAGACCATAATTCCACCTCTTTTAAGAGCTTTACAAGCACTATCAAATAGCTTTTTTTGGATTTTGGAGAGTTTTTCTACCTCCTTTTTAGACCAATGCCTGGTAGTGGATGGATCTCCAACAACAAATCTTCCTTCTCCACTGCAAGGTGTATCAAGCAATACTCTGTCAAAATATTCAGGGTATTCATCTCCAATTTTCTCACCACGTCCTGTAACCACCTGGGCAATATTTGCTCCCATAACTTCAACCTTTGCTTTTAGCTTTTCACTTCTTATTTTATCAAGTTCATTTGCTAGAATATAACCTTCATTATTCATTAATGCAGCAATCTGAGTAGTCTTGCTCCCTGGTGCTGCTGTTAAATCAAGGACTTTTTCTCCGGGCTTAGGGTCTAATACAATTGGAGGAACCATGCTGGAAAGACTTTGAAATGAAATAAATCCCTTTTCATACATATCAAACTTTTCGATATTCCTCTCCTTGGAGTTTTTAATGATAAATCCTTCATTATACCATTGTACCCTATCAAATTTTATATTGTGCTCTCTAAAATAACCCATTAGGCTCTGTGAATCATACTTTATTGTGTTAACCCTTAGGGTAGTATATCTATCTGTAATCATACCCGTTAGTATTTTATCTGCAACACCTGGGGAATAGGTTTCGTAGAGTTCTTCTACAAAATCTCCAGGCAACCTTTTCCTTGCATCTCCAATAGAAGCCAAAGCTTCACTTCCCTTCTTATCTTTAACTATCTCTTTATTATACATTATAATAAAAATTCCTTTTTGTAAAACTCATATATAAAGGTTTGATAAATTGTGTATGATAAATACAACTTGTATTACTTTCTACTTAGTATTAGAATTATAAAGGGACAAATATAATAAAGAAATTTAACATGCAGATAATTATATCAAATTAAATTTTGAGAATTTTTAGTATTTAAGGAGTGAAAAAAATGTCTTACATTTTTGATTGGAAAGAAGATAGAAATCTTACCCTTCTAGTTGACTTCTATGAACTCACAATGGCATATGGCTATTTAAAAAATGGTGTAGGAGACAAAACAGCTTATTTTGATATGTTCTTTAGAAGAGTTCCAGATGCTGGAGGTTTCTGTATAATGGCTGGAGTACAGCAGCTAATTGAGTATTTAAGAAACCTAACTTTTTCTGACAATGACATATCTTATTTAAAAAGCAAGGGCATTTTTGATGAGGA
>JARDZI010000342.1 GCA_029240935.1 Clostridiales bacterium | reverse complement strand
CTATCCTTCCAAATTTCATCTATGAAATCATACTTCTTATTAATTTTTATATTCTTTTTATCGAAGCTCTCCTTCATTTCTCTAACCTTAGCAGTTGATAAAAGCCTTCCATCAAAGCCCACACACTGTCCATCTGACAATTCATCCATAATCCAATCTGTGAAGGATGGCACATCCAGCTGTGCTGCCTTAAACAGCTTTATACCTGAGCCCTCAAGCTGCTTTTCTGCTTGTATATAGTACCTACCATCAGTCCAAAGCCCAGCCTTATCCTTTGTAACTACAACAGTTCCTGCTGAACCAGTAAAGCCCGATATAAATGTCCTTGATTTCCAGTGTTCTGGAACATATTCACTTTGATGTGGGTCAGAGCTTGGTATTATGTACGCATCAATTTCCCTATCCTTCATAAGCTTTCTAAGTAAGTTTACTCTTTCTACAATATTCATAACAATGGCCTCCCTAATCTAATCTTATTTTGTTTTGTTATATATCCAGGTTCCAAATACTCAAAACCTATGTGGCATTTGCCACTACTGAGGTGCACGCATTTTTACACTATTATTCCCTTATTAAATTATAATTTTATAAACTCATTATATTGATATCGTTTTTTATGCTATTCTCTTCCAAGTAGTGCATAACGATTATTATGTATAAAATACTTATATTTATCTCTGAATCTGTATAGTTCATACTTATAGTTTACTAGGCGAGTTTATTGTTACTATTTTTACAACCTTATTGGTGTGATTTGCCCAGTTATGCCTTGTTGTTGAATTGATGTGTATACTATCACCAGGGTATAATTCATTTCTTTCATCATTTACATAAATAGTTAATATTCCTTCCTGAACAAATATAAACTCCTCACCCTCATGCTGATACGGCTCAGGATCCTCATCATAATCTCCTGGTAAAATTTCTATAAGCCTTGGCATCATATTTTTCCCTTCCATATTGTTCGACAAGCTGTAATGTATATACTTCGACCCCTCTATCTGTAGTATTTCCCTTTCAAAGCTTCGGAGAATATATCCTTTTTTTCTTTGTGGTAAATCAAAAAAATGTTGAAGATGTACTCCCAAAGCTTCTGCTATGCTATCGAGAGAATCTATAGCAATGGTTGTTAACCCTCTCTCAAGTTGGGATAGAAATCCTATTGAAAGATTTGTTTTTTCACTGAGATCCTTCAGTGTCATTCCATGGCTGCTTCGTAAACTCTTTATCTTTTCTCCTAAGTCCTTTACCAAAATACCCCTCCGTTTCTTTGTACGTGAAATTTTTTTCATTATATTAAAATTATGCCTTTATTATATTATAATATATGGAAATGATTTTGGAAATAGATTTATATTTTATAATAATAAAACTGTAGGGTTTAAACCCTACAGTTTTATTATCCACCACAAACCGGGTGAAGTATTTTAACATCATCCTCGTCATAAATTAATGTATTTGGATACATGCTCTTATCAATGTGCTCTCCCTGAACCATTACAACGAGTACAGGATAGGTATAATTTAAATCATCTAAAATATCTTGCACTGTCATTCCCTTTCGCCATTCATGGTCTCTGTTGTTTACCTTAATCAATTCCACTCATTCCTTTATAGATATTTTTTAACCACTTCTATTACCTCTGGATAGTCAATTCCAAGTGACCTCAGATGTTCCAGGGTTGGAACAGCATTTTTGGTCCATCCTCTTCTCTTATATACTGCATCACATAACTTTTCATATTGCTCTTCTCTATACTTTCTAAGTGCTGCCATTTTATCCTCAATGCTTTTGCCCTTAATATCAATTCCAACTATATCCTTAAGCTGCTTGTCATAGCGCTGCTGCCTTGATATATATTCTTCCTTTGTAACAGGTCCCATTGCGCGGTATGGAGGTAGATCATCTGCCCTCAATCCAACACCCATTTTAAGATTTAGTACCTTCTGAAGGTTGTACACCCTCTCAGATTGTCTTATTAAATCATTTTTATCCATACTCTTGCCTGTTACTGCATTAAATATGTCCACATAATTTTGTACATGCTCTGGAACCTTTGCTGGTTCTTGAGTTTGTTTGTTATCAGCAGGTTCAATATCATTCCATGGCAGCTTGCATAGACCATTTAACCCAAACCAAGTTCTAAACATTGGGAAGTAAAATAGAGCCTCTGCCTTATCCTCAAAGCTTGGAATTTGATTGTTAACCATGTCCATAAATATAAGCCATGCTTCATCATGCTGTGGTCCTTTGTTTGCCATAGCATATCCTCCTTGCTGTGCAAGGGATTCCTTTGACATATACTCAGAAAATTCAAGTCCTTTAACTTCCATTCCTATATCATTCAAAAATTTTTCATCTGCCCTATATTCCTTGGCAAATAGCTTTTTCATTCTTCTTACTCCAAGTCCAACAACCTTGCCAAAGCCCTCTCCTTTTGCCATCTGGTGCAGTAACTCTATTGAAGCATTCTTGTTTCCAAATGTAAGCTCAAGTCCTCCCGTAATATCCTTATTAAGAATTCCTGCTTCATAACACTCCATAGTAAATGCTGTTGCTGTCCCAAAGGATATTGTATCAATACCATATGTGTCACAATAGAAATTAGCTTCAAAGCAGTAATCCATATCATATATACCACAGTTGCTTCCAACAGCAGCAACTGTTTCATATTCACATCCATCTACACATACCCTGTGACCCTTATATGGACCTGTTTTTAGTTCAAAGTTGTCTGCAGCCTTGGCGCATGCCATGGAACAACCAAACCAACATCCATCAGCCATTCCCTGTGTTACTCTTTTTTTAAGCTCATCTGAGCTAATTTTCCAAACCTCAGGATCTGAACCATACTTGTAGTTGTGCACTGGTAAAAGGTCGTAGTCATTCATAACCTCAACTATATTTGCAGTGCCAACTTCTCTTTTTCTTGTTTGTATTCCATCTAAATCATGTATTTCCTTATGAAGCTTAAAGCCAACCTCCTGAAGGGTTTTGAAATCTGCAGGGTTATTCATGTCTCCCTTAACTCCAGTAAACTTAACAACTATTGCCTTTATTCCCTTATCTCTAAGTACTGTTCCAATTCCCCCCCTTCCTGCCTGCTTTAATCTTTGAACCTTTCTTCTCTTATCATAAAAAGAAAAATTCAACAGCCCGAAAAATGTATTTTCCGCTGCTTGTCCTGCAGAAACAACAGATATATTTCTCTTATCCTCTTCTGATTCAGCATATGCATTAGTTATTTCTTCAGCAATTAGATGGCTGTCCCTGGATTGTACCCAGTCCTCATCTATTCTAACTATGCCATTGTTACCATCAATATATATTATTACATCCTTATCCGACTTACCTTGAATTTCAAGTGCATCCCAGCCAGAAAATTTAAGATATGGACCAAAGTGTCCACCAACATTACTATCTATCATTGTTCCAGTTAGTGGTGAAATGCTTACGACAAGAGACTTTCCTGCTCCTGGATACTGGGTGATTCCACCTACAGGTCCTGTTGCAATTACAATTTCATTTTCTGGATCATTCCATTTTGTATTTGATGTTACAGCATTCCACAGGTACCAGAGTCCAAATCCCCTTCCACCTGTGAACTTTTCCTTCATTTCCTCTGTTACATCCTTAGTTTTTATCTCACTATTTGATATGTTCATGTATAAGGTTTTATTTGAATATCCCTTATCTATTTGTGCAGGTGTATATTTAAAGGTACTCAAGTTAATCGGCTCTTTTTTCTGTATATTTAACTTTTCCTCATTAATCTGACAATTCATATATAC
>JARDZI010000341.1 GCA_029240935.1 Clostridiales bacterium | reverse complement strand
TAGCAGAAAAGAATTTAAATGAGGTATTTAAGGGTAAGACACCTAATAGCTTTAAAGAATTTATCCAATACCTTTAAGATTAAAGAAAGCTCTTCTTTATTTATATATTGAAAGGGGAAATTAAAATGAAATTAAGTTTAAGAAAAGGCAACAACATATTAGGTGGGATTGGCGTGTTAATGGGTTTAGTTATCTTAGCATTAGCATTTGTTCAAAAGCTTCCTTATATGAAAAATAACATACCAGGTCCCGGTTTCTTTCCAATTGTTTGTGGAATTGGTATAGCAGTATTTGGTGCTTTGATTATAGTTGAAAATCAGTCAAAAGCAAAAAAAGCTAAAGAAAGTAACACTAAGGATAAGGACTCAGAGGAAAATATTATCAATAAGGCCGAACTTAGAAATTTTGCTTACATAATTGGGTCATCAATTTTAGTTTTAATTTTGACTCCTCTTATTGGAATGCTTATTTCTATAGGGGCTGTTGTAACATTATTGGTAAAAATCTTAGCTGAAGAAAGTCTCATAAAATCAATAATAATTGGAGCTGGAACAACTATAGTATTATTTTTAATATTTAGGTTATTTCTTGGTGTTCCATTGCCAAACAGCTTTATTGGATTATAACAGGAGGAAAAGATGGGAAATTTATTTCAAAATTTAGCTATAGGTTTTTCTGTACTTGCTGACCCTATTGTAATTTTATATGCACTGTCTGGGGTCTTAGCCGGTGTAATTATAGGTGCACTGCCAGGGTTAGGACCGTCAGTAGGAATTGCAGTTTTATTACCGCTTACTTATGGAATGGAGCCTTCAGCAGGAATAATTCTTCTTTGTGGAATATATTACGGAGCAATGTATGGTGGATCTATTACATCTATTTTAATAAATACTCCAGGTGATTCAGCTGCAATAATGACCACACTAGATGGTTATCCATTAACGTTGAAGGGACAAGCAGGGAAAGCATTAGGCATGGCTGCATATGCTTCTGTAATTGGTGGTACAATTTCGGTTGTAGCATTTATGTTACTTGCACCAGTTATAGCACAATATGCGCTAGCTTTTGGCTCATCAGAATATTTTGCTTTAATGATACTTGGTCTAACATCTATTGCAGGTATGACAGGAGATTCTCCAGCCAAGGGTTTCTTTGCTGCCTTTTTAGGTTTGTTTATTGCGTTGATAGGACTAGATCTTGTTACTGGACTGCCTAGATATGTTTTTGGAAATGTACATCTTTATTCAGGCATAGATTTTATACCGGTAGCTATGGGATTGTTTGGTATAGCAGAGATTATTGCCATTAACAGTGGAGGAGATATCAACATTGATAAAGAATCCATCAAATTAAAGAATTTATTTCCAACTAAGCAAGAATGGAAGGATTGCTTGCCACATATTGGTCGTGGAACAGGTCTAGGTTTTTTTATAGGAATGCTTCCTGGAGCAGGAGCTACTATTGCTTCATTCCTTTCATACAGTATGGCTAAGAAAATTTCTAAAAGAGGAAATCAATTTGGAACTGGATTGCTTGAGGGGGTTGCGGCGCCTGAATCAGCAAATAATGCTGCTTCTATGGGTGCAATGGTTCCTATGCTTACCCTTGGTGTACCTGGTTCAGGATCAACTGCAATAATGATGGGAGCTTTAATGATGCTTGGTATAACTCCAGGTCCATCGTTTTTTATAAAAGAGGCAGAAGTGGCATGGTCCCTTGTTGCAAGTATGTATGTAGGAAACTTGTTCTTGTTATTACTAGGGGTGTTAGGGTTACCTTTATTTGTTAGAATACTTAAGGTTAAAGCTCCAATACTTAATTCAGTTGTGCTTGCCTTTATTCTAATAGGTGCTTATGCTCTAGAAAATTCTATGTTTACTGTTGGTGTTACAATATTTTTTGGAGCAATAGGATATTTTTTAAAAAAGCTAAAAGTTCCTTCAGCACCAGCTATTCTTGGAATTGTATTAGGATATCTTACAGAATCGAACTTGCGTCAAGCTCTTATTATTGCAGATGGAAGCATATTTGGTGTAATTGCAAAACCAATAACTGCAGTAATATTAGTTTTTGCTATTATATTGGCTTTTGGAACTCCTATTACAGAATTTGTTAAAAAGAGATTTGCTAAGAATATAGCAGTAAGTAAATAATTACAAGCTTTATATTTCTTAGTGCAGTCTAATTAATTGCTGCACCGAGATTTATGAATATATAAAAAATAAATATACTTGGAGGAAAGAAATGGTTAAAAAGGTCTTAACGTTATTATTAGTAGGAGTACTTGCGCTTACTGGATGTAGTTCACAACCTACAGCACCAGCACCAACACCTACACCACAGGAGTCAGAAAAATCATGGGAACCAGAAGAAAATGTAGAATTTGTTATTCCATTTAGTGCAGGTGGTGGATCAGATGTTTTTGCTCGTAAAATAGTAGAAATTATTCAAAAGAATAATATGGCACCAGTTAGTTTTATTCCTACTAATAAGCCTGGTGGATCTGGAGTTGTTGGATATACTTATATGAATAGTAAGGGTGCAAATAATTATATAATGGGTACGACTAGTTCAAGTTTCTATTCTCAGCCAATTTTAGGACTTTCACCTTTGAGTTTAGATAAAGATTTCACTTATATTGCTCATCTTGCAAAGGATCCAAACTTATTTGCTGCAAGCAAGAAAGTAGGGTTAAATACTTTAGAAGAAGTTATCGAATATGCTAAGGCTAATCCGAAGAAACTTAAATTTGGCGGTACTGCTAATGCATCTGATGATACTGTACTTATGTATATGATTAATGATTTAATAGGTATCGAATTAGTTTACGTACCATATGATTCAGGATCAGAGGTTCTTGCTGCAATTTTAGGAGGACATATAGATCTTTGTGCCATATCTCCATCCGAAGGAGGAGAACACCTTCAAACGGGTAATCTAGTGCCGCTGGCTGTTTCTGCAGATGAACGTATCTCATTATTGCCTGATGTTCCTACATTCCTTGAATCTGGATATGAAATTAAACATCAGCAAAGTAGAGGAGTTGTTATGAATGCGGGTGTACCTGAAGAGGTAGCAAAATATTATTCAGATTTATTTAAAAAAGTAACTGAAACTCCAGAATGGAAAGAATTCTTAGAATCTAATGTTATGGGTGATCAGTTTATGGGTTATGATGAATATGAAAAGTTTAGCAATGAACTTTCAGGTAAATACAAAACTTATATGGAATTAATTCAAAAAGCTCAGTAAATATGAGTATAATATAAGATATTACAATAATGCCTGAACATTCCTGTAGGATAATCCAGGCATTATTGCTTAAAGGAGAGAAAAATGATAAATTTTAAGGGAATTTACACACCAATAGTTACCCCTTTTGATGAAAATGAAGAAATCAGTTATGATTATTTCAAACATAATCTTGATAAATGGGGACAATCAAATCTAGACGGTATAGTAGTCTTGGGTTCTAATGGTGAATTTGTTTACCTAAGTGAACAAGAAAAGTTAGATGTAATAAGGTTTGTAAAGAGAAATTTCATTTCAAGCAAGAACATAATTGTAGGAACATACTGTGAATCAACAAAAGCAACAATTGAACTTAGTAAAAAAGCAGCAGATAGTGGTGCAGATGCTGTACTTGTACTACCACCTAATTACTATAAAGGTGCAATGGCAAAGGATGAAACTCTACTTAGATATTATATAGATGTTGCAGATTCTTCTCCAGTTCCAGTGTTTATATATAATATGCCAGGTAATACGGGCATAAATATAAACTCATCAGTTA
>JARDZI010000340.1 GCA_029240935.1 Clostridiales bacterium | reverse complement strand
TAAATCGTAGGGGTCCTGTTTCATACCCAGATATGCTGAAAGGCTTGAGAATTCATACTTTTCAGGGCAGTCCTCAAATCCTTTAAGGTCTGTTGGATTATTATGAATGTAAGCAGATAGGGCTATAAGATAATTATCATCATCAATCATTTTGCTCCTAAATCTATCTTGGAATAGGTGTCCATGTCGTTTATGCACTAAATTAAAGTAAAGGGCATAGGAGAAATTTATGCTGTGCATTACATCTGAAATGTCAGAACCATTTGAATCTATTATCATATGCACATGGTTATCCATTAGGCAGTAACCATATACTCTGAACTTATAGAGCTTTTGATATTTCTTAACAAGTGAGAGATACTTTTTCTTATCATCCTTATCCTTGAACAGATCTTTTTCTTGGCATATAAAAAACCTCCATTTGTAATAGTTTAGTTATTGTATTATTTCCTACAAATGGAAATTGTATGCATTTACGGAAAGCTTTAGTATGCGTCCCAGGTCTTCTTTGAACTTACAATCTCTGTTTTTCTTACCTTACATTAGTTTTCAAATCCCTTCGATTCCAAAACCCGTCCATCTTCTGATAAAAAAGCACCATTTTAGTCAAAAAATGTTGCCTTTAGTTTATTTATGTTTTGTAATTTTTTTTACCATGCTAATAAAAAGCTTTTCATAGGGGGTAAGTATGTGATTTTGTTTATAAATTAGAATATCCTTATTAACTAGAGAGCCTGCATAGGTTTTTCTCAAAATCATATTATGTTTCATTAAAACATCTTCAGGAATTGGAGACACCCACATAAAGGACCCCTTAACCCTTTGTAGTAAATCGAATTGACTTCCCCTCTCGTATATATGAATTATTTTAGAAGGCAATTGAGTGTTACAGTCTTTTTTTATCTCACTTGGAGAAAGGGATGGCACTTGAAAATCTCCATGAACAATCTCGATGTAATCGCAGAGATCATAATAGGATATGTCTTCAACATGAGCAAGTGGATGTTCCTTTGACATAAGTAAGCACAAATCAAACTCCCAAATAGTTTCAGATTCCAAATCCGAGTCCTTTAAAAAGGATAGAAAATAACTTTCATATAGTTTCTGATAACGAATAATTCCTAAACTAGAGTCTCCATTAGTTACATCATTAATTGCCCCAATAGAGTTTGTTTCTTTGAAAAATATATTTATTTCTTCCTCTTCTTTAAGAGAATTAACAAACTCAGAAAATGCAACAGAAACATAAGTTGCTCTAGGAACTGATATATTAAATTTTATTCCATCAGATTCACAGGGTTTATATAAAGACTCCAACTCATTAATTTGAGATAGTATTGCCTTTGTATAAGATAAAAATTCAGCACCTTTTATAGTTGGTTCAACCCCCTTAGTAGTACGCTTGAAAATAGTAATTCCAATCTCCTTTTCTAAATCCCTAATAGCCCTACTTAAATTAGGTTGTCCCATAAATAGATTTTGTGCAGCTTTTGTAATTGAGTTAGTTTTTTCAACTTCAACAATGTATTTTAAATATAATAAATTCATAGCTCTCATCCATTCATTATTAAACATATGTAATATATCAATTATACATTACCCCTTTTTAAAGTTCAATGTTACAATAAGTACAGTGTGAATATTTTATCAATCTTCACAGATAATTTTTTAGTAAAATCATGAATTAACATTTTTAGGAGGTTGTAAAATGTATGTTTTAGTATGTATCGGCAGTAGTTGCCATGTTAGAGGATCTTATGAAATAATGAATATCCTAAAATCAATGGTAGTTGAAAAAAATTTGGATAATCAAGTTGAAGTTAGAGCTGCCTTTTGCCTTGGTTATTGTAAAGAAGGAATTACAATAAAGGTAGATGAACAACTGGTAACAGGGGTAACAAAAGATAATTTACAAGAGGTTTTTAATAAATATGTTTTAAAGAAGGTTGGTTAGAATATGAGTATTTTAAAATTAAAAAAAGCCGACTGTAAAAATTGTTATAAATGCATAAGAAATTGCCCTGTTAAAGCCATTGAGGTTAAAGATCATCAAGCACAAATCATTGAAAGGGATTGTATACTTTGTGGAAATTGTATTTTAGTATGTCCTCAAGACGCTAAAGAAGTAAGAAACGACTTAGAAATTGTTAAAAATTTAGTAAGAGGAGAACAGGATGTAATTGCCAGTGTTGCTCCTTCTTTTATTGCAAATTATAATGTATCAACCTTTGAGGAATTTAAAGATATGTTGAAAAAATTAGGTTTTTCAGATGCCTATGAGACAGCAGAAGGAGCATTTTTAGTAAAGAGTGAGTATGAAAAGCTAATAGCTAAAAATACTGGTAAAGCAATAATTTCTTCCTGTTGCCCAACTGTGGTTAAATTAATCCAAAAGCATCACCCAAATACTCTTGAAAACTTAGCTCCTGTTTTATCCCCTATGCAGGCACATAGTAAGTTAATTAAAAATGCCTATCCTAATGCAAAGGTAGTATTTATCGGACCCTGTATCTCTAAAAAGGATGAGAGTGAAAACTATCCAGGCTTAGTAGATATGGTTTTAACCTTTGACGAGATGAATCATTGGCTGGAGGAAGAGGATATACATATAGTAAATGGTGAAGATACAGCTTCTTCTAAATATCTATCTAGATTCTTTCCTATGGCTGGAGGAATAATTAAAACCATGGATACAAACACAGATTATAAGTACATTTCTGTAGATGGTATAGATAACTGCATTACTGCATTAAATGAAATAGAGGAAGGAAACCTTGAGAATTGCTTTATTGAAATGAGTGCATGCAATGGTAGCTGTATTAATGGACCTGCCAAGGGTAAAAGCAAATTTAATATTATAAATGCCCAAATGAAGGTGACGGAAGTTGCTCTTAATAAGGAAGACTCTAGTGATTATAATTTAAACACAGACATAAATCTATATAATGAATTTAAAATGGAACACACTGTTTATCTACCACCTAGCAAAAGCGAGATTGTAGCTATACTAAAAAAAATGGGGAAAAATAGTATAGAAGATGAGCTTAATTGTGGTACCTGTGGATATTCTACCTGCAGAGAAAAGGCCATTGCTGTATATTTTGGAAAAGCTGAAATAAGCATGTGCCTTCCTTACATGAGGAGTAAAGCAGAATCCTTCTCAGATAAAATTATAAATGCGACTCCCAATGCAATTTTAACTGTAGATATGGATTTAAGAATTCAACAGATTAATAAAGCTGCTTGTAATATATTTAGAATTTCTAAAAGTGAGGATATTATTGGTGTACCTGTATCAAGAATCATGGACGAATTTGACTTTGTTAATATAATTTCTAAAGAGGAAAATAGAATAAGCAAAAATGTTTATCTAGCTGAATATGAAAAATATATAGATGAAATATTAGTATATGATAAAAATAGTCAAGTAATAATTTGCATAATGCAGGATATAACTAAAAAGCAAATAAAGAGAGAAAGAATTTTAGCCTCAAAAAATAATGCAAAAAACATTACTGATAAAATATTAGAAAAACAAATGGGTATTGTTCACGAAATCGCCTCACTACTTGGTGAAACTACGGCAGAAACACAGGTGGCCTTAAACGAATTGAAAAACACTATGTTTGAGGAGGAAGATTAGTGAAAAATACATTTATGGAGTGTGGATTTATAAGTCTCAATAAACATTGCGAGAAAATTTGTGGAGATTATTTCACCATGGTTAAGAAAGAGAATTCCACCACAATTGTGCTTTCTGATGGCCTTGGCAGTGGAATTAAGGCGAATATTTTAGCCACATTAACCTCGAAAATTTTAAGTACTATGATGGCTGAAAATATGTCTATTGAAAATAGTGTATATACTGTAGCAAAGACATTGCCCATATGTAAGGTTAGAAATCTTGCTTATTCAACCTTTACCATATTTCAACTAGGTCACTATGATAACAATGCTTATTTAGCACAATTTGATAACCCTAATGCAATTTTAATAAGAGAGGGTAAAAATTACCCTTATTTATTAACCTGTAAAATTATTGGTGAAAAAGAAATCTATGAAAGTAATATAAAGCTTCAAGTTGGAGATATGCTTATTTTACTTACAGATGGCATTACCAGTGCAGGTCTTGGGCGAGTTACTAAAAATGGGTGGCAACGAGATGAAGTTATTAAATACATAGAAATGTGGTATACCCC
>JARDZI010000046.1 GCA_029240935.1 Clostridiales bacterium | reverse complement strand
TAAGCAGAGTATCCTTTGTGAAATGCTGTTAGAAACAGGTAAGCTTTGGTTAAATTTGAGATAGGGAAGCCTATCAAGAGATGGATAGAAATATCTTCGAGTATAAATTTGTTCCTTGGCCAAAGCATCTTTAGCTTTAATTAGAGAAGCTTCGTCCTGGAAAATAACAGGGAAATAACCATAATTTCTTGTTGCAGAAATGTTATAGTCTTGAAGCTTAAGCTCTACAGGTATATGTGCCCTATAGTAATCATAAACCATGCGTCTTTTATTAATAATCTTCTCAAAATCATCAAGTACACAAAGTCCCATAGCAGCTTGAAATTCATTCATTTTCCCATTAATTCCAAGCTCAGTTATAATGTCAGGTCCTTTAATGCCAAAATTAATCATAAGCTTAATTTTTTCATAGAGATTATCATCATTTACAATCAATGCTCCTCCTTCTATGGTATGAAAAACCTTTGTGGCATGGAAGCTTAAAATGGAAATATCACCATAGTTTAAAACACTTTGTCTCATATATTTAACTCCAAATGCATGTGCTCCATCATATATTACTCTAAGATTATATTTGTTTGATATTTTCTCTATTTCCTCAACATTACAAGGATTTCCAAACACATGGACCGGAATAATTCCAGAGGTTTTTGGAGTAATGTGCTTTTCGATTTCTTGCCAGTCCAAATTTAGAGTAGCTTCATCAATATCAACAAATACAGGATTTAAACCTTCCCATACCTGGCTGCTTACCGTGGCTGCAAAGGAAAAGGGAGTTGTAAGTACATCCCCACTGAGTCCTAGGGCTTTGTAGGCTATTTGAAGAGCCAGGGTACCATTAGAAACAAGCACTACATTTTTTACACCAAGGTATTCTTTTAATCTTTTCTCTAATTCCTGAACAAGTTGACCATTGTTTGTCATCCAGGCAGAATCAAATATCTTCATCATATATGCTTCATATTTTTTTATATCTGGTACATAGGTTTTAGTAACATTAATCATATTTAAATCCCCTTTACTAAAAGGATGTGAAACCTCTAATTTAAACCCAATAGCTCCTTCAATGTATAATCAAAACATTTATATAGTTCTGTGGCAGAGAGAAAATTAGGCTCAAGGGATTCATTTTCTTGAAATGCTTTATTTATTTTAATAATTCTACTCAAGTTTCCATAAACCCAGTTAAATAAGCAATCATCATATGCTTTCCTGCTGCCCAAAATTCCATTTTCAAATGTATCCTTAATAAGTGTGAAGCTTTCCTGAGACCCTAGGGACATAAGCTCAGGATCCTTTGAGTTCTGTCCCTTATGAATTCTAAAATAGCTAAGGGTCTCAGGTATATAAACCCCATCCCCCCTGGATAAAAGCTGTATCCACATGGCAAAATCAGTTAAGCATCTATACTGTTTTCCATTATAAAAACCAAATCTATTTTCAATATCTTTTTTTCTGAATAAAACAGTTGTTGGCTCACCAATAACATTTAGTAGGTTTTTTAATAAGAATCCTATGAAGGCTTTACCTTCTATTACTGTTGTTTGGTTAAATAATCTGACTGAAGAGGGGATTGGAGGTAAAAAATCATCATTTTCATTAATTATTTCCCTATGTGATGTAACTAAGGAAAGGGTTTTGTTATTTAACAAATAGGGAAGCATTTTCATTATTTTATCTTTATGAAATAAATCATCGTCCATTAGGAAGTTTACATATTCACCAGAGGACAAATCAAGGCATTTTTGAGCATTTAAAAGCCCTTTTTCTCCTAAGGGTTTATCATTTTTGAAATAGAGTATATTAGAGTGGAGTGGAATATAGCTGTTTACCATATTAAAAACATCATTGTTTGTACTATCATCACAAATTATAATTTCAATATTTTCATAGCTTTGTTCTATTGCACTTTTTAGTGCCTGCTCCAAGTAGTCTGGCCTATTATAAGCAGGAATTAGTATACTGACAAGGGGAGTAGTATCCATACATGTATACCTTCTTTCATTGGGAATTAATATGAAAGTCAACGCCAATTCAACGCCAAAGGCGTTGTCATACTGAACGTAGTGAAGGATATTTTGTGATTCTGAGGCAATATTCTTCACTGCGTTCAGAATGACAGGTTCATGCAATAACAATATGCTAAAGATGCATTACATTTCATTTACTTAGATAAAACAGCATTTGGTTTTTCAATGGTGTAAGGGCTTCTATCACATTCTGCTCTTTTTGATTATTTACCTGACTCCAGGAGGACAATTGCTGGTAGTATGTTTTTAACATTGCGCAATAAAAATTACCCAATAGGTTCATTTTAACTTCTCTCCTATTTATGGCATTGTATTGCTTCCATGGAATTTTTGAAAAATATATCTCTTCACTAAAATTATCAATTATATACTCTAATACTGTTATGAGTGATTTTATTCTTTTCTCTAAATTAAATGTAAAGCTTTCTCCATATTGTCTATAACATAATAAATTAAGGTTTAAATGCTTGTATCTCCAGTCATGCTTTGTATAGATTAGTGCAGAAAGAGTATCTCCTGCAGTTTCATTGGAATGCCAGGCTAGAGAGTTTTTTATAAAAAAATCCTTTTTAAACATACCCTTCATTGGAATTACTCCAGAACCTCCTCTATGAAAGGTGTCATGTATTAGTTCCTCATCACTATATTGCTTATAAGCCCATAAACCTGTTTGCTTACTTGATTTATCAACCACAAGCATATTACAGTATACATAATCAATCTCAGGTGAATTTTCAAATTCATCAAGTAGCCTTTCTATGGTCACATTTTCTGCAAAATAATCATCAGAATCAACAAGCATAAGGTAACTACCATTAGCTGAAGTGATTATTTCCTGTCTTCCAAGGTCTGGACTACCGCTATTTTCATTGTGAAATATTGCACTAATATTTTCATATTGTCCTTGGAGTTTTTTAATTTTTTCTATTGAATTATCCTGTGAATTATCATCTACAATAATTATTTCCATGGATTTAATTGATTGGTGAAGTATTGATGTAATACATTGGTCTAAATAGTCATCACCGTTATAATTTGTAATTCCTATTGTAACTAATGGCCTAGTTGCTTTAGATATGGTGGTTGCAAAATCATTTGTACATGTAATAGTTTTTTTTTCACTAATCATAAATATAAATCCCTCCATATGTATTAGTACACCAGGTATGAGGTTAAGTACCTGATGTACCATATATCTGAAGTAAAATATAGGGGAGAAAATAGTATTGATTGTTAACTTAAGGAGGTATATATATCTATCAATTTATCAATTTCATTTGGCTTTATAATATATATTTTACTGAAAAATTCCTTCACATGATCATATGTTTCTTCGTCTGATACAATGCAGTTGGATACATACTTGGATATTTTTGTGAGCTTTTCCAGGTCTTTATCTGAGGACTATGAGTTTACTTTAGATTCAGAGGAATGAGTGTTAAGTTCCTCATTCCAGAATTGAACAAATATTTTTTTACCAAGCTCATTTAAAAGATAGAGATCGGAGTAATCAAAGCTCAATGAACTACCATAATGAAAATGAAAGATATCAAATTTAGGAATCAGCCATGCTGCAGCATCCAGTGTTTTGGAAATGATTTCAGCTCCAGACCTATACTGATTCATGTCTATTACATAATCTGTTGTATATCCAGTATATTTGGGAGAGTAACTAAGTATTTTAGTATATACACCTTTTTTAGAAAGCATTGCTGCTAAATTGTTTATCCTATTATCAGGGAACATGGTACCTTGGAGCACTTTAAGCTTATTAAAATCTACAGTATAGTATTTATTGGGTACCAATTGGGATAGCTCTAGTTCGCTTTTACCCTTTGACAATATTTTTACTCTACAAAATATTTCAAGCGCTTTATTAAAATCATGAGTTAGGCTGTATAATCTACATAAGTTGCCTAAAAGTTGAGTATTATCAGGAAACCTCTTAAGTCCTTCATCTAATTCAAACCTTGCATCTTCAAGTAAGCCCTCTGACATTAGTAGTACAGCTTTGTATGAAAATAGCTCAGAGTCATATAGTTCTGTATTGTTAAATTGCTTAAATACCTGAAGTATATCTCTAGTGTTATTTTTGTCTGCTTCCTCTAGAATTTTTTTCTTAACTACATTTGCATAGGATTCGATTATTTCACTATCAGCACTAATAACATTTATAGGTTTTGAAATATTATTTGAATTCTTATAATTAGGAACTACATTCTTTTGAATGTGTTTTATTATTCCTTCCATAGGTTTATATATTTCAATTGCTTCATTTAATAGTAGTATTGTAAGAGTATAATCACCTATGCCCAATTTTTTGAATGCTTCTGTTATTTTAATTAAAAAAAGCTGTTCCTTTGCATCAAGTAAATGGCTGCTTTTATTCATAATAAGGTACGAAGACAAACTCATATATTTTCTTAATATATTTATTTGCTTTTCTGTAGAGTAATCTTTATAGCCTTTAAGTTCGACTGAACGATGAAGTATATATAATCCAAGCATTTTGAAAGAGAAAACTTTCATTATATCAGGTGAATTTTCAATAGTAAAGGAGTTATAGGCTGGCAGTAATCTGTTAAACAATCTCTTTGCCTCATCTAAATTAAGTGAGTCAATATCATAGTTCCTAATTACATAAAGTCCTTCGTTTATATCAGGGCAATCTTTAAAGTTTATTCTGTTTTCTAATTCTTCTGTATAACCATCATAGCAGTTTAATGTAGTTAATATGGAAATACATATCTGCTTATCCCTTTTATTTGATTTTTGAATATAATCCTCTAAAAAATATCTAAATATAAGCTTCCTATCCTGGCTACAACAGTAGTTGTTATAAAATTTAATGGCATCAGAATATCTATTGGTTTTTAAGTAGGAATTGACAATTCCATGTAAACAATCTTTGTATACAGGATTATCATAACTAGTTATTGAACTAATAATTTCATCATAATTACCCAGCCTATGATTAGAGAGAATCTGTATTTTTAGTACTTGATATTTTTGACCTAGAGAATAAAAGGAGTACCTTCCATCGTTTGCAATATCAATACTCATAAAGTTATCTATTAATGAAAGGTATCTACCTGAGTAATCAATGGCAGAATCATATTCTCCAAGTTCATAACAAATAAGTGCCTTATGGTAGATAAAATCAATAAACTCAGGTTTTATTTTTAGTGCTTCATCGCAAATGAGGGATGCTTCTTCTAGTAAGTGACAAGAAATATATAATATTACTGCATTGCTGTAGAACATAAGGTAATTATCACTAAATATATTTTCATCCTTTATACTTCTCATATATATTTGAGCCTGACTTAGTGCATCAGCAATATCACCATGCATTGCATAGCTTGTGCTGAGTTGAAATCTGTAATAAATATTTTGAGGATTCTTTTGAAGCTCTAACTTAAGCATATTGGCAGTTCTTTGAAACTTTTTATCTTTAATATCCTCAGTCATTATATAACCATAATGGGTAATGTAAGCTGGAAGATGCTTTATGGGAAGCTTAAATACTGGTTGGTTATGAACCTTGCCTGAATAATAGAACTCATGGTTGTTCTTAAAAATTCGTGGTTGGGTGATTCTTGAATATTCCTTTAGCTGTGTATCTGTGTAGTTTTTTACTTTTAATGTGTAGGTATTGTTGTGCTTGTAGCTTTCTTTTTTAAACTCATTTAGTATATTTTTTATCTCTACTTCCTCAATTTCCTCATCAGCATCTAGTAAAAATATATATTCTCCTTCCCCAAGAGAAAGACTGTAATTTCTAGCATCTGAAAAGCTGCCCTGCCATTTATGAAAGTATATATTTTGAGTGTATCCTGACCCAATTTCTACTGTTTTATCAGATGATCCCGTATCAACTATTACTATTTCAGATGGCAAGCTCAAAAGTGGTTTTATGCTTGAGAGACATCTATCCAGGTTTTTCTCCTCATCCTTTACTATCATACAAATACTTATAATATATAGATAACAATTGTTTTCGTATCGTAATTTTTGAATGAAGTATCTTAAGACCATATCATAGGAAGGATACTCTATACAGAGAGCTTTCAATAATTCAGCAGCTTTATTTATATCAGCATCCCTAATATATTTTAAAGCTTCCTTAAATTTTATTATTAAATTATTTTCTGAAAACTCATCTAGAGTTAATAGTAGATTTTTTTCATCCTCCGAAAGCTTTTCATAAACCTTTACATAGGTTTCAAATAGTTTTAAAAGCTTACTTTTAAGCTCTGGTTCAGTGGGAAGCTTAGAGACATAGATAATATATGATTTTAAAAGTATAAGATTTGTTTTAGAAAATTTTATTTTTTCATCCCTAATATCCATATAATTTATTTCAAATATAAAAGCATATAAATATTCAGAAAAACTGTTGTTGCTGAATAGATAATCGATAATACTTTTCAGTAAATTTACATCAATTGAGAGTATTAGCTTTGATAGATCTTTTCTATCTTTAATAATGTGATATATAATCCATGAATAGTACTTAACACTATTAAATGAAGTAAATGAACTAATTTTTTCTGAAAGAAGCTCTTGAGTTAGCTCTTTATTGTTTAATAATTCTCTCTTAATAGAAAGATAATCACAATAATTCTGATTCTCATTACCCATCACAAATAAATCTTCAATGGTTTCAAACTCTTCAGCCTCTAAACTTATTTTCTCATTTTCAAGTAAGGCATAAAATTCCTGTTCTAAATCGAGAGTGTTTTTAAGTATAAAATTTTTATACCAGAGGTAGAGTTCATTAAAGGATTTATCCTCTATGAATCTATTTATAATAATTTTGATATAAGCCTTATCTAATAGTGTAAAATCATCAAGTACAATTTGACTTTCAATATTAAAGCCCTTTATCCCTCTGTTATATATAAGTATCTGGTTATCTATATAATATAAGGGCTTATCAGTGGAGAGAAATCTTCTAAAGCTGTATGAAATATTATTAAAATTTGATTCTTTAATATGCATCATCGCATCCTTAACAAAGCTAGAGTCCAATTGAATATTTCCATCAATAATAATTACTTTTCTACCAATGGAGGAGGAAAAGCAAAACTCTTTAAACTTGCTGTAGCTCCCAGAAAACTTATAAAGGGTATGAACATGTTTAATATCCATTTTATCAACAGTATTGTTTATAATGATTAACTCACATTGGTTACTGATAAAAATCGGTTCTAAAGTCTTGACATATGACTCTACCATTTCCTCATTGGCTCTGATTACTATGCTTAAATTCTTCATAACACACCTCTCTAAACATAACATTAAAAGAATAAGTCAATCCAAAATAGCTTTTCCTATCTTCTGTTCAATATAATATATTCAAACAATCGATTCAGTTGCATACTTTAAAATGATTTTGGAGGAATATGTCTCATTATAAGAGTATTTAGCATAATTTGTATTAGGCAAAGGTTAGGAGGAGTATAATGATTAATTTAAATAAGAACTCCAGATGTAAATGTAAAAAGGAAAAACCTAGGGGAAGGTATGTCATAATTTCTGCAATATTGTTTGAAAATGGAGTTTCGGAAATATTATCAGTTGAAGGGAAGCTAATAAATAAGCTTCTTGAGAGAAATGAAAGCCCATGGAAGCTAATATTATTAAACAAACAGATTGCATCTATTCTTTGCTGTTTACGGGATTTTGAAGAAGATATTGTAGAAAAAATTATTAAGGAATAAGCTTATATCAAAGGACATAATATGACATTTAAATGTGAAATCAATAGGATTAATGAATTAGTGTAACATAAAAGGCAAGCTTATCATATTTTATAACAGGAAAAGATAAAAAAATACAAAAAGGGGGCTTTTTAATGGGAATTCCTGCATTAACTATTACAAACCCATCAGTTTTGGGTAAAATGCTTGTAGAATCAGCAGCTTTCTTTGAAGCAAGTGCTGCAGAATTAATAGGAGCAGAAGGAGAAAAACTTCAGCTTTTAGTTGCTGCTGCTTCAAACGGAGAAATACCCTTTGCTGCCTTAACAAGTGCAAACAATTCAATAAGAGATACTGTATGTTGCTTAAACGGTCTTGAAAATGCTATACTTCAGAAAATTGCAGCGGGCATTGATTTAATAAGAAACGGATTCTAATAAGAAAAGCCGGGATTATTTTCCCGGTTTTTTAGCTTTTAAAGTGGCTAATTAGCAATCAGCTGGTTTTCCATAAACCCATAGAATCTGGTTTACACCAACTTTGTCAATAATGTCTGCAGTACTAAAAAGAGATATATTTGTATTTGAACCAGTATTACATGAGCAATCATCTTTTAAAATGTCAAAATCATGTTTGAAATTTTTAATTATAAGCTTTGACTTAAGTGTTGGGTCATCAAAAACATTTGGAGGTAGAGTTCCTTCAAAGGATTTAACAGGAACCTCAATAGTTAAAATGAAAAATTCTTTACAGCTGTCTAGGGCAAGTGTTTTTTTAATTTCATCTTCACAATGGGTAATTGGAAAGGTCACATTGTTAAAATAAAATTTTTTTCCTAAATCCTCTGGAAGCATTATTAACTCAAAACAACAATCTGGGAATTTAACAATTAGAAGTATTTTAAATTTTAATGTTAGCTTTACTTTATGATTGCATATGAATTCCTCACAGGTTTCCAAACAAACAACTCTAATATTATCAATGTATTGTATCTCTTTATTACAGCATTTTTCTATAAGCTTTAAACTGCAAATATTCTTTGATAATTCCTCGTTAGCTTTTATTAGTACATCTGTAGATTCATTATTCTCAATGAGTTCCCCTAGTTTTCTACTCTCACCAGCAATAAGTTCTG
The DNA here is from genome assembly GCA_029240935.1 of Clostridiales bacterium. Taxonomy (GTDB): domain Bacteria; phylum Bacillota; class Clostridia; order Clostridiales; family Caloramatoraceae; genus JARDZI01. The sequence continues at coordinate 7,071 of JARDZI010000046.1, read as the reverse complement.
CAGCATCCTTTTCAATATCCACAGGATCTCCACAAGGTTTTATACAAATATCAATAGGAATTTCTCTATCTCCAGCTATATTGAATAATATGGCTGTGTTTTCTATTACTTTTTCTGCTAAAATCCTCAAACAACATATTTCCATCTTCTCAAATCCCAAATCTATATTCCCTTCCTTTGATAAGTCACCCAAGTAAACCACCTCATATTAAGAAAATTACTATATCTACTCTATATTATGTTAATGTGATAAAAATGTTAATAGAATTTTTATATTACGTAGGGGCGAACAGTGTTCGCCCCTACAACACTCATTTATTTTCCTAAACGTTTTTGTGTTTTCCCTAAATTAGTGTATAATTTATAAATGAATATATTTAACAATTATTAAGAAATATATAACTTAAGTTGATATATAAGAGGAGAGATAAAAATGGTGGAGTTATTAGCACCGGCTGGGGAGTTTGAAAGCCTTAGAGCGGCGGTATTAAATGGAGCAAATGCAGTTTATGTAGGTGGAAAGGTTTTTTCTGCAAGGCAGTTTGCAGGGAATTTTGATGATGCTGAAATGGTGGAGGCTGTGAGGTTTTGTCATTCCTATAATGCAAAAATATATGTTACAATTAACACCCTCATGAACAATTCGGAAATACAAGCTGGGGTTAACTATGCTGCTTATCTTTACAGTATTGGGGTGGATGCCATTCTTGTACAGGATATAGGCTTCCTTAAGATTCTAAGAGAGCAGTTGCCTGATATGGAAGTACATGGCAGTACTCAAATGACAGTACATAATCTTGAGGGAGTAAACCTATTATATAATATGGGCGTAAAAAGGGTAGTATTATCCAGAGAATTAAGTATAAAGGAAATAAAATATATAAAAGAAAATACAAAGGCTGAAATAGAGGTATTTGTTCATGGTGCAATGTGTATAAGCTTTTCTGGTCAATGTCTGTTCAGCAGTATGCTAGGAGGTAGAAGTGGCAACAGGGGAAAGTGTGCCCAGCCCTGCAGAATGCAGTATACAATAAACGATAAGGGAGAAAAGGCATACTTTTTAAGTCCCAAGGACCTGGCAACACTTGATTTTATACAGGATATAATTGAAATAGGTGTGGATTCTCTTAAAATAGAGGGAAGAATGAAAAAACCAGAGTATGTGGCAACAGTAATCTCTTCCTATAGAAGAGCAATAGATGGAAATCCCAAGCCTGAGGACTATGAAAAGGTTACCCAGGTCTTTAATAGGGGAGGCTTTACCTCTGGATATTTCCTGGGAAAACAAGGAAAAGAAATGATGAGTCCTGAGAGGCCTAAGAACTGGGGGACCTATTTAGGCTTAGTAGTTACAGCCAGGGGGAAATTTGCTTCAATAAAGCTTGAAAAGCCCCTAAGCCTAGGAGATGGTGTGGAATTATTCTATAAACAAACTGGAGCACCAGTATCCTCAATAAAGGTTAATGGAAAGAATGTTGAAACAGCAAATAGTGGAGAAACTGCTGATATATATTTGGAAGGTGCTCAAAAGGGAGATGTAGTCTATAAGTCCCTTGATGCCAAACTTGTAAAAGAGGCAGTGGAAAGCTTTAAGGGAAAGAATATATTGAAATCACCTATAAAAGGCAATTTCTGGGCGGTAAAGGGAAGCAATATTACATTAAGCCTCCAGGTCCCAAATGGACAATATGTTGAAGCTATTGGGGATGAACCAGAAATAGCAATTAAAACTCCAACCTCAGAGGAGAAGGTAAGGGAATCCCTATCTAAAACGGGAGATACTCCCTTTTATTTTGAAAATCTAAATATTGAGATAGATCCAGATATAGTAATTTCAACCTCTAAAATAAATAGCTTAAGAAGGGAAGCCATAAAAGCACTTCAGTATGAATTACAGAACAAACATGAGCTTGTAAAAATACAAGTAAAATTTAATATTAATAAAGAAAAAACAAGTCCAAAAATTGCTGTAACTACAGGTAGATTTGAAATTGCTAAGGCATCTATTGATTCAGGCTGTGATGTGGTATTCTTCGGAGGGGATAAGCTTAGAAGCAATAATGGAAGCCTAGAGGATGTTATAAAATATTCAAATGGAAGAGCTTTGGTATATCCTTGGATTCCAGAAATCCTAATTGAGGAGTTTGATAAGCTGAAAAATGATATATTAAAGTATAAAAGTATTGGGATTAGCAAAGTACTTTGTGGCAATTTGGGAATGTATGATATTCTAAGAAATGAAGGTTTTCAGGTATTTCTTGATAAGGGTATTAATATTTTTAATTCAATTTCCTGTGATACACTTGAAAACAGTGGATGCTTCCTGTCTCCTGAGCTTAATTTGCAGCAGTTAAAGGATTTGATTTCAAAAACTGATAAGACAACCATGGTAATGATTCATGGAAGGATAAGGCTGATGGTTAATAGAAACTGCATATTAGGTAGTGGTATGGGTCATGGTCAAGAAGGATGTCCTACCTTATGCAAGAATGAAATAAACAATATTAGGGATAGAATGGAAGAAAAATTCCTAGTAGCAACAGATTGGCAGTGCAGAAGCCATATATACAATTCAAAGGTTCACTGCACAATTGAACATATTAGAGAAATATTAAGTCTAAATACTGACTATGTGCTATTAAACTTTCTTGATGAAAGTGAAGAGAATGTAGCATTGGCAGTCAGAGCATATAAGATAGGACTTGAAAATGGAGTAATGGGTAATTTTAATATGACAGAGGAAGGCAAGATGCTATTAGAAACTCTCCAGGGCAGTGTTACGAAGGGGCACTTTTATAGGGGAGTTGAATAGAAAGGATGGGGGATAAATGAACGAAAAAACCTTTAGGGTACTTGAATATGGGAAAATAATTGATATGCTTAGCACCTGGGCACAGTCCTCATTGGGAAAAAAGATGTGTCTTGAGCTTAAACCATCAACTAACATTACTGAGGTTAGAGAATGGCTTGATGAAACAAAGGAAGCCTTTGAGGTTGTACTTAAATGGGGTAGTGTACCCCTTGATGGTATAAAGGATATCGGAGAAATATTAAGAAAAGCAAAGGTAGGCTTTACCCTAACACCTGGTGAGCTTCTTGCTGTATGTGATATTTTAAGGTGTTCAAGAAGGCTTAAGAGCTTTATGAAGGACGGTTCAAAGGGAGAACTATATCCAATAATATATAGTATAGTTGATTCCCTAATAGCTATTAAACCACTAGAAGAAGCAATTGAAATAGCTATCATAAGTGAAAATGAAATTTCAGATAGAGCTAGTCAAAAGCTATATGGACTTAGAAGAGCTATTAAGGATAAAAACGGAAGAATTAAGGATAAGCTTAATTCTATGGTTCAAACCTATTCAAAATATCTTCAGGATCCAATAGTAACACTTAGGGGAGACAGATATGTAATACCAGTAAAATCAGAATGGAAGGGCAGTGTTCCTGGACTTGTTCATGACCAATCCTCAAGCGGTTCAACACTATTTATTGAACCAATGGCTGTGGTTGAGCTTAATAATGAATTAAAGGAGCTTCTGCTTAAGGAAAAGGATGAGATAGAGAGAATACTTGCAGAGCTTAGCTCAAAGGTAGATGACAACAGAGATTATCTTGAAGTTAATAATCAAAGTCTTGCATATATTGATTTTCTAATGGCAAAGGCTAAGTTTGGACTTGAAATAAATGGTAATGTACCATTAGTAAATGACAGGGGAGTTATAAATATTAAGGCAGCAAGACATCCGTTAATAAATAAGGATGCTGTGGTGCCAATAGATATTAGACTTGGGGAAACCTTTAATGCATTAATGATAACAGGTCCTAACACCGGTGGAAAAACTGTAACACTGAAAACAGTCGGGTTACTAACACTTATGGCAATGGCAGGACTTGGAATACCAACAAGGGATGGATCACAAGTATCCATATTTAACAAGGTTTTTGCAGACATAGGTGATGAACAGAGTATAGAGCAAAGTCTATCAACCTTCTCATCACATATGACTAATATTGTTGATATTATAAAAAATGTTGACAATAAAACCCTAGTATTGGTGGATGAGCTTGGGGCAGGAACTGACCCAACTGAAGGTGCTGCACTTGCAATGGCACTGCTTCTAAACTTTTACGAGGCTGGTGCAAGGGTTATCGGAACCACACATTATAGTGAAATAAAGATTTTTGCAATGGAGAGGTCAGGCTTTGAAAATGCTAGTGTTGAATTTAACGTAGAAACCCTAAGACCTACCTATAGACTTCTTACTGGAATTCCAGGAAAATCTAATGCATTTGAAATATCAAAGAGACTTGGACTAAATGATAATGTAATAAATAAAGCAAGAGAAATGGTTTCAAAGGATGCTGCAAAATTTGAGGATGTTATACAAAATCTTCAGAATAAAACATCACTTGTGGAGAAGGAATTAGATGATGCTGAAAGAGCAAAACGAGAGTCCTCTGAGATTAGAAAAGAGCTTTCAGAGAAAAAGTATAAGCTGGATACCCAGAGGGATAAGCTTATAAAACAAGCTCAGGAGGATGCTAAAAGGATAGTGAAAAGGGCTAAGGAAGAGTCAGATTATATACTCAGAGAATTAAATGAGTTAAGAATGAAGGCGATTGATGCTGCAACCCTGCAGGAAGCAGAGGAAGCAAGGAAAAAGCTAAAGGATAAGCTTGACAACATGGTGGTTAAGGATGTAGACACACTAGAGTATAAGGCTGGAATGTTTCCTGTAGAAAATGTAAAGCTAGGTGATGAGGTTTACGTCACAACCCTGGCACAAAAAGCTATAGTAATTTCAGAACCAGACTCTAAAAAGGAAGTAATGGTTCAGGTAGGTGTAATAAAAATAAACGTACCTTTAAGTAAATTGATGAAGGATACTGGCAAGAAAAAAGAAACACATAAAACTGGAGCAGGACAAATAGCAAAACAAAAGTCTATTAATGTGTCTTCATCAATAGATCTAAGAGGACAGAATGTAGATGAGGCAATGTACAACATTGATAAATATCTGGATGATGTATTCCTATCAGGACTAGAACAGGTTACAATTATCCACGGCAAGGGAACAGGCTTGTTAAGAGAAGGAATACAGTCTTCACTAAAAAGACATCATTATGTAAAAAGTATAAGGACCGGAGAATTTGGTGAAGGCGGAAGCGGTGTAACCATAGTAGAAATGAAGAAGTAGTAGGTGAAAAAATGATATTAATCAGTGCATGTCTTTGCGGAGTAGACTGCAGATACAGTGGCGATAGCAAATCAAATGAAAAGATATATTCTCTATTAATGGATGGAAATGTTCAACTGGTTTGCCCAGAGCAATTAGGTGGACTTCCCACTCCAAGGCACCCTGCTGAAATATGCCAAGGAACATCTGAGGATGTTATTAAGGGCAGTGGTAAAGTGCTAAATAATCAAGGGGAAGATGTGACAAAGCATTTTATAAAAGGTGCAGAGGAAACTCTAAAGATTGCAAAGACTCTTGGGTGCAATAAAGCCATTCTTAAATCAAGAAGCCCTTCCTGTGGTTGTGGAAATGTATATAGTGGGAATTTCGATGGGACTTTAGTTGAAGGCAATGGTGTTACTGCACAGCTCCTTATGGAAAATGGAATCGAGGTATTAACTGAAGAGGATATATAAAACAATGGCTGTGCTTTTAAAGCACAGCCATTTCTATGTTATTCTTTGAATTATGTTATAAATCGTAGGGAAATGCTTCCTAGGGTGACGACCGAGGTCAATGTAGGGGCGAACAGTGTTCGCCCGCAGGGCACCACAGGTGCCACCCACATGAGATTATGAGATTTCATTTATTTGCGACGCATCCTTCCTATAAAATGACTTAAAAAGTGATATGCTATACTACAAAGTATAATCTAAAAAAATAAGTATTTCAAAAAAACTATAACAATATGTTATTAATAAAAAAATAGCGAATTATGTTGAAATTTATCGAAATAACGTATAGAATAAAAATACAATACTGATAAAAAATATCAGTGTTATAAGTAAAAAAAATAATTAGTTCGAAAGGATGAGATAGAATGGAAAGGAATAATAAATCATCGGCAGGCATAAATAGTTCTGAACAAAAAGTTGAGGGTGAAGATGGTTTAAGACGAGAATTAGGATTAATGGATGCAATGCTAATGGTAATTGGTATGGTTATAGGTTCTGGAATATTTTTTAGGCCAGCAAGTGTTTTAAAAAATGCAGGTGCTCCAGGCCTTGGAGTATTAGCATGGGTAGCAGGAGGCATTATAACAATGGCTGCCGGTCTCACAGTAGCCGAGGTTGCTGCTGCTATTCCTAAAACGGGAGGCTTGTTTATATATTTAAAGAAATTATATGGGGAAAAGTGGGCATTTTTGTTAGGATGGGTACAAACTTTTATATATGTACCAGGATCAGTTGCAGGACTTGCAATATATTTTTCAAATCAGGCCACTGCATTTATTGACATTACTAAAGCACAGCAAATAATGCTTGCAATTGGTATGATTGTATTAGTTTGCATTGCTAATGTGCTTTCAACAAAGTTTGGAGGTAAGCTTCAGGTGGTATTTACAATTGCAAAATTGATTCCAATTATTGTGATTGTGATATTCGGGCTTTTAAATGGAACTGCCCATTCCTTTGCACCAATCTCAAGCTCAGCTAGTAATGCAGCAGGTTTTGGAGCAGCAATGCTTGGAACTCTCTGGGCATATGATGGCTGGATAGGCGTTGGAAACATAGCTGGAGAGCTTAAAAACCCAGGAAGAGATTTACCTAAATCCATAATTATTGGACTTTTAATTACTATTGTAGTTTATGTTTTAGTTAACTTGGCAGTTCTAAATATACTTCCAGCAGACCAACTAGCTTTATCCCAAAAACCTGTATCAGATGCAGCAGTAAAGTTGTTTGGCAATGGAGGAGGAGCATTTATATCTGCAGGAATTATGATTTCGATTTTTGGTACTCTAAACGGATATCTTCTTTCAGGGTCTAGAATACCCTTTGCAATGGGACAGAGTAAATTAATCCCCTTCCATGGATTTTTTGGGAAGGTG
>JARDZI010000339.1 GCA_029240935.1 Clostridiales bacterium | reverse complement strand
GGAAAATTAGATAAAAATAATAAAGTGGTAGAAAAAAATACTGTAAATATTATAAATAGCTCATTGATAGAACGAACTAAAAGGCTTGGTGTAAATGCCCATAATAGTTTATTGTGAAAGAATGAAAAATAAATAAGATCGCCCATGCCAAAAAACAACATGGTAGGATAATACCTTTTCCAGTTTTTCCAATCTCCCCATTTATATGCACTTATAATGGATGCAGAAGCTAATATTAAGCGTATTATCATAAATTTCATTTGTAATCTCCCTAATATTTGTTAAGTTGATGATAATTCTATTATTTAGTTTTCTCAAAACTATAGTACTTATGTAAATGCTCACAATATTTGTGCATGAAGTCAGACGCCTTTCGATTTATTTATACGTAGTGGTGGATTAAGAAAAGAAGCGTAAATAGCTATAGTCTATTTGCGCTTTTTAGATGAATATATTAGCGTAAGAATGCTTTTAAAAGAAACAAAAATTTAATGTCCTAAGTCTTTAGATATCATTTTTCTCCAATTCTTATAGTAATCAGGATAGTCATGCTTAATGTAATTAAAAAAATCTCTTAGATCACCGTGTTTATGAAGACCTTGCAGCATTGATTTTGGATAGGGCTGTATTCTTTCATAACTAGCTCTGGGGTCAATAGCCTTAATAGTATCATCAGGTTGTAGAAATATATGACCAAGCCGCATGTCAAGCCTTGTAAAGCCCAGTCTTTTTAACTCATCAATTAGCTTTACGAGTTCAAGGGACAGGTGTTTGTTAATGTTATTTTGTTTCAAATAAAAGGATAAGGTACTGCCATATACGAAACTCATAATTATAGAGTAGCTATCAAAATCAAAAACAGTGGGAAAAAACCTGCTGTTTTTTGCACTTAACAGAACTTCAAGCTGTCGTTTACAAGAATTTGGATTATGGAATACCTTTAACACCTTATCTTCTGGCAGCATATAAACCTTACCTTCGTGTCCCTCTCCAATTAGCTTTAGCTTATTAATATCATATCCTAGGTATTGAAACCTATATTTAGGGATTTTCTTCATTACAGCACCTCACTTTGTATCATTGTACTGATAATATGTATCTGGAAATTGATATGTATCAAATACCCATCAATTACATTTTATGATTATAAGTGAAATTTGCTACAGGTAATTCATCGGCGAATATTTAGGATAAAGTAATAATATGGTATTATTATATTAAGTAGTATAGTGAGGGAGTGTTTAAATATGAACAAAGAGTTTTATGTAGGTTGGGGAAGTTTAGCGCTAATTAATGCAGGACTCGCTCAAGGGAAAAATAGGTCTGGCTTTAATTGGTTTTTGCTCTCTTTGTTTCTCGGACCAATAGCAACCTTTTGTCTGGTTATTTCTGATAAAAAATAAGAGGTGTAAATTATGAATAGCGATACATTAAATAAAAAAATTGCCATAGTTACAGGGGTAAGTCACAGCAATGGTATTGGGGCTGCCATAGCTCGTAAGCTTGCAAGTGAAGGGATAGACATATTTTTTACTTATTGGGAGGCTGAGGCTAAATGGGTAAAGGAGTTTCAAGAAGAACTTAGGAGGTTAGAGGTTGAGTGTGAAAGCGGTGAATTTGATTTGTCAATAAGTGAAGCGGCTGGGGAGATACTTAATGAAGCAACCGAAAAATTAGGTTTTCCAACAATTCTAATAAACAACGCTGCACATTCTGCAAGAGATGGTTATGAACTATTAGATGCGAAAGTCTTAGATGACCATTATGCAGTAAATATGAGAGCTACTTTTTTACTTTCAGTTGAGTTTGCAAGGCGGTTTAAAAAGCTAGATAAATCTTCAGGGCGAATAATTAATTTAACCTCAGGTCAAGCTCTTGGACCAATGATAGGAGAACTGGCCTATGTTGCTACTAAGGGGGCAATAACTGCTTTTACTCTTTCCCTATCTGCAGAGCTTGCACCTTTAGGTATCACAGTAAACGCAGTCAATCCTGGACCAACAGACTCCGGCTGGATGACAGAAGCGATAAAGGATGTACTTAAGCCCAAGTTTTTAATGGGACGCATTGGAATGCCAGAGGATGCGGCTAATTTGGTAGCCTTCATTGCAAGTGATGAGGCTCGCTGGATAACAGGGCAGGTTATTAATTCTGAGGGTGGATTTTTAAGAAATTAAATATTTTTGTAAAAACCATAACAAAGTGGTTCTGATTTACGTCTATAGTATATAGAATAATTTATGTGCATACGGAAGGGGTACTAGGATAAAACATGAGGGCGTATAAATGTCAGTGTTCACTTTTTAAGGATTATTACAGAGATTATCAAAAGTGTAAGGTTGATGAAGAGACAAAAGATTGGATGACAAAACATAAAGAGGAATGCAGCTTTTGCAAAGAGTGGGCAAAAAGCTTTGAGGAGAACAGAGAGGATATAGTTATTAACAACAGCATAAGGGGATATGGGGTACCTAAGGAAAAGGATTTAGCTGAAAAAGTAAAGTCATGTATACCACTAGGTGTGGTAAAGATTGCATTTGCAGCTATTTGGATGTCTATTAAACGTAGTTCTTAAAAAATGGGGGAAGTTTTTATGAGTGAAAAAAGATACAAAAAAGAAGTAGTGTCAAAGGGTGTGAGTTTTGGTGCGTGCCTGGCAATGGTTATATCCTGGAGTTTAAATCAGTCTGTGCTTTGGGCTATAATACATGGAATTTTTGGATGGATTTATGTTATATACTATTTAATAAAGCTTGCATAATATAAAGTTCAAGCCTCTGCTTTTCAGTGGAGGCTTTTAATCTTTGGTGGATATTATAGTCAAAAATGTGGTAATATTTATATTATGAAATAGAGTATAAAGGAAGGCGAGGATTTATATGAAAGTACTAGTTACAGGTGGAGCAGGCTATATAGGAAGCACAGTATGCTCAGCATTATTAGATAAAGGACATACTCCAATAATTTTAGACTCACTGGTAACAGGAAGACCAGAATTTACAAAGGACAGAATTTTTTATAAGGGTGATATTGCAGATAAGGAGCTTTTAACTAAAATATTTAGCGAGCATCAAGAAATTGATCATGTAATTCACTGCGCAGCACTTATAGTTGTTCCTGAGTCAGTTGAAAGACCTTATGAGTATTATCGTGAAAATGTTGCCAAGTCACTTGATTTATTTAGCAATTTAAACAGCTTAGGCTGCAAAAGAGTTATATTCAGTTCTTCAGCTTCAATTTATGATGATGTGGAAGGCTTTATGGTTACGGAGAAGTCATCACTAAATCCAAGAAGTCCTTATGCAAGAACTAAGTATATGATGGAAATGATTCTTAAGGATTTTTGTACAGCTTATGGTATGAAGGGGATAGCGCTTAGATACTTTAATCCAATTGGAGCAGATCCAAGTATGAGAAGCGGAGTCCACCTTCAATTTCCATCACATGTTCTTGGAAAGCTTGTAGAGGTTGCACTAGGAATAAGTCCTCAGTTTAATATAACTGGAACAGATTACGATACTCGTGATGGTTCTGGAATAAGAGATTACATACATGTTTGGGATTTGGCCCAGGCACATGTTAAAGCTATTGAAAACTTTCAGGATGCTTTTAATAAGGCTGGGAATCCGGAGTATCTAGTTATAAATCTTGGAACGGGCAGTGGAGTAACGGTTAAGGAACTAGTTGCTGCTTTTGAAAAGGTATATGAGCAAACAATAAACAAGGTTGAAACACAGCCAAGACCAGGAGATGTTCCTGGGGCTTATGCAAATGCAGATACAGCACTGAGACTTTTAGGGTGGAGGGCTGAGA
>JARDZI010000338.1 GCA_029240935.1 Clostridiales bacterium | reverse complement strand
GGTCTTTTTATTCAAAGCTATGCAGTCTCCAATGGATAGGTTTAGAAAATCCTCCACAGTTACATAACTTCTCCCTAGTTCCACTAGTGCGTCTATTTCTACAGAATTAATATTCTTTAGAAGTGCCTTTTTTAACTCAATATCCTCTTTATATGAAGCTTTAGTTCTATACTGGATAACAAGCTTTTCCATAAATTTTTCAACTGATATATATGGAATACACATATTCATAAAACTCTGATTATTTCCTATATCAACTGACAAGGTTATAAGTTCAACAGCTTCATTAGGAGCTAAAACCTGATTTAAAACAGGATTTGTTTCAAGATTATCAAGCTTCACTTCAACATCCATTATATCTTCCCATGCTACTTTTAAATTTTCAAGAAGCTTCATATTAATTCTTTTGATAATATTCTTTTCAATTTCAGTAAACTCTCTTGTTTTAATTGATGATTTCCCTGTACCACCAAATAAAATATCAATTAACTGAAAAACAAATTGAGGTCCTGTTTCAAACATAAACAAACCTTCAAATGGTTCCAGATAAAAACTTATTAAAATAGTTGGATTTGGTATTGAGTGTATAAATTCTTGAAAAGTTGTTTGCTCAATGGACATAACATTTATTTGAACAGAACTTCTCAAGTTTGCTGTTAAATAGTTTGAAGCAATTCTTGCAAAATTATCATGAACCATTTCAAGAGTTCTAGTATGTTCCTTTGAAAACTTATTAGGTCTTAAAAAGTCATATTTTTTAACTCTTTGTTTTTCTTCATTTGCTTGTTGCTCTTCAATTCCTACTTCTCCTGAAGACAGGGCAGCCAGGAGGGCATCTATTTCATTTTGTGATAAAACCTCACTCATTCTATTCCCTCCTATTTAATAATGTTTCACCCTCCAAAAGAGTAACGATATATTCTTTAAAATTTACAATTCCTTTGATATAATCATCAGGATCACTTGATTTTTCTAACATATCATTTGTTATTTCTACAACCTCATGAACACTATCAACCATAAGTCCAATTCTTTCATCACCTGATTGAAGTATAATTACATTTTCCTCATTCATTATGTTTTCCATGTTTAGATACTTTTTTAAGTCAATAATAGTAATAATATTACCTCTTAAATTTGCAAGTCCTCTAATATAATTTTGTGTGTTAGGGACTCTTGTAATATTTAGTACCTTCTCTATACCACTAATCAACTGAGTTTCTAAAGCAAATTTCTCTAATCCTAATGTAAATACAACAATTTGCATTTATAACCCCTCCTATCCAAGGACTTTCTTAATTGCTTCCAGTACTCTTTCTGACTGGAAGGGTTTTACTATAAAGTCCTTTGCTCCTGATTTTATAGCTTCCATAACCATTGCCTGTTGACCCATTGCTGAACACATTATAACCTTTGAGTTTGGATCGTAGGATCTTATTTCCTTTAATGCTTGAATTCCATCCATTTCTGGCATTGTAATGTCTAGTGTAACGATATCTGGCTGCTCAGCTTTATATAACTCAATTGCTTTTATACCATTTGGAGCTTCACCAGAAATTTCGAAACCATTTTTTACTAATATATCTTTTATCATCATTCTCATAAAAGCAGCATCATCAACTATTAATACCTTTGGCATTTTATTACCTCCTTAATTATAGGCCTAGTTTTGCAAGAATTATATTTAGGGAATTTGGTCTGGGTATATAAAAGAAATTACCCCCTGATTCTAATTTATCAATATTATCGATAAAATTAGTATCAATTGCAAGTATATTTTCACCAAACTGCTCAGAAGCCATAAATGATGAACTTAATACTGCTGTTAACATATCTACAGCTACTGCTGGTACTGAAGTTACAAGATTAAGTCCTGTCAGTCTATTAATTGCATTTATATAAGAGTTACCTAAAATATTTCCTATCTCTTGAAATACAGAAATATATAGATCCTCAGATACATCTTCAAAACCATTTAAAAGAACTTTAGAGAATTCCTGTGCCTTTTCATAATTCATTATGAAAAGTAAATTACCAGGGGCATCTCCATATGCACCTAAAAGAACTGCAACAACTAAATCCTCTTCGGAACCTATTCTTTTTATCATTTCATCGTAGGGTAGCAAATCAACTTCAGGAACAGTCATGTCAATTTTTTTGTTTAACATTTGTGATAATGCAGTTGCCGCATTACCAGAACCAATATTCCCTACCTCTTTTAAAGCATCTAGCTGAAGCTCACTTAACTCCTTATCCAAAATATCACCTACCTCACACTAATGCAGCGACATCTAATATAAGAGTTACTAGACCATCACCAAGTATTGTTGCCCCAACATATTCCTTAAGGTTCTGGAGTGTTTTTCCAATTGTCTTTATTACTATTTCCTGTTGACCTGATAGAGAATCAACAAGAATACCAACAGTTCTTTCTCCAACCTTTACAATAACAACAAATTTATCCTTATTATCATTTTCACTAATATTAAGTTTATTTGCTGCTCTTATTAAAGGAATAACATTATCCCTATATAATATAATTTCCTTATTGTTTGTTTTTCTAATATCATCTACATTAATATTTATTATTTTGTCTACAAAACCTAAGGAAATAGCAAATGTATCTTCTCCAACATTTACAAGCAATGCTTGAATTATTGAAAGTGTTAGTGGAAGTCTTACAATAACAGCAGTTCCCTTATCCTTATCACTAACTACATCAATTGTTCCACCTAAAGATGATATTTTAGTTTTTACAACATCCATACCAACACCACGACCGGATACGTCTGTAACCTTATCACTAGTACTGAAGCCCTGCATAAAAATAAGATTCTTAATATCTGCGTCGGACATACCCTCTGTGTCAATAGAACTATTATTTGCTTTTTTTCTTATTTTTTCAACATCCAAACCCTTACCATCATCTTCTACCTTTATTACAGCCTTGTTACCTTCCTGATAAGCGATTAGTTTAATTGTCCCCTTTGAGCTCTTTCCATTTCTGATTCTATCCTCTGGTAGCTCAAGTCCATGATCTGCTGCATTTCTAATTAAATGAACCAATGGTTCACCTATTTCTTCAATAACTGTTCTATCAAGCTCTGTAGTTTCTCCTTCAATTATCAAATCAATATCCTTATTTAATTCATGGGCTAAATCCCTTACCATTCTTGGGAATCTATTGAATACTCTTTCAACTGGAAGCATTCTAACCTTCATTACTAAATCCTGAAGATCAGATGTAATTCTTCCTACTTGCTCTAGAGTTTCATTTAAATCCCCTAGTTTATGACTGTTGGTTAATTGTTCTAGTCTTGTTCTATGAATTACAAGCTCACCAACTAAATTCATAAGCATATCTAATCTTTCTAAATCAACTCTTACTGACTGATGAATTTTTTTAGTATTTTTTTCTTCATCGATTTTAGGTTCATCTTTACTCTGATTACTTACTGCTATTTCTTCTTCATTGGTACCATCATTGAGTAATACTTCTATTACATTTACACTTTTTATTTCAGATATTCTTTCTATTGCAGATTTAATATCCTGAAGTTCCTTTTGAGTTATAACCATAATACTAAATGTGCTTTCAAACTTCTCCTGTTCTATATCCTCAACCTTAGGATTTGTTTTAATTATTTCTCCTAATTCTTCAATTGTTTTATGAACTAAATATGCTCTTGCTGATTTTAGTAGAGTATTTTCAAAGAGCTCAACCATAGCTGTAAAAACCTTATAACCTCTTTGCTTTGCCTCCTTGATAATGTCTATATCATAAACATTTAAATCCATTTCAGCTGTTGCTTCAT
>JARDZI010000337.1 GCA_029240935.1 Clostridiales bacterium | reverse complement strand
AGAAAGTAAGGATATAATAGAAGTATGAAGTATAAGCACAGGAGCACATATAGATTTAATCGAATCTATATGTGCTCCTGTATTTTTCGTCAACTATATACTCTGAAATAAGCTAGTATAAGTTGCTAGTATGTGAATTTGTCTAGTTAGAGCATAATATCAAGGCTAAATATGGAAACTTTGAAACATAAAAATTTAAAATTGAATATCTAAATAATTAACTAAGATTTTCTTTTATTACTCTAGGACTCATCCAGCGCTGCAAGTTTAATTTAGAGCCAGCCTTATCATTAGTACCGGATAATCTAGCACCTCCAAAGGGTTGTTGACCTACTACAGCACCTGTTGGTTTATCATTTATATAAAAGTTACCAGCTGTATGAACTAATTCTTTCTCAGCCTGTGCAATTGCATATCTGTCACTTGCATATATTGAACCTGTTAGACCATATTTAGATGTGTTATCACATAACCTAAGAGTATCCAGGTAATTTTCATCATCATATATATATATTGTTAGTACTGGTCCAAATATTTCCTCTTCCATAGTTTTAAAATGAGGATTGCTAGTTACTATTATTGTTGGTTCTACAAAATAGCCTAGACTATCATCACAAATTCCACCGAAAATTATTTCTGCCTCAGTAGAAGCTTTAACAAATTTAATGTAATCACTTATTGTGTCAAAGGATTTTTTATCAATAACTGCACCCATAAAATTAGTGAAATCCTCGACATCCCCAAGCTTTGCTGTAGAAACTTTTTCAATAAGACTTTCCTTAATAGATGGCCAGATGCTACTTGCTACATAAGCTCTAGATGCTGCAGAACACTTTTGCCCTTGATATTCAAAAGCTCCTGCAAAAAGACCATGGGACACAGCTTCCTTGTTAGCAGAATTGTGAGCGATTACATAATTCTTGCCACCTGTTTCCCCAACAATTCTTGGGAAGGTTTTATAATTAGTTATATTGTTTCCAACTAATGTCCACATATCCTGGAACACTTTTGTTGAACCAGTAAAATGTATTCCACTTAGATTTTCGTTAACAATAACCCTATCTCCTATTTCTTTGGAATTTCCAGGAATAAAGTTTATGACACCAGCTGGTAAGCCTGCTTCTTGGAATAATTTATATACTACATATGAGGAATATACTGCATTAGAGGCAGGCTTCCATAAAACAGTATTGCCTGCTATTGCAGGGGCACCCACAAGATTACTACCTATAGCAGTAAAATTGAAAGGAGATATGGCAAAAATAAACCCTTCAAGAGGTCTGTATTCTATTCTATTCCAAACCCTAGGTGTAGATATGGGCTGTTCACTATATATCTGATTCAAACAGGCTGTATTATATCTCATAAAATCGATTAACTCACATGCGGAATCAATTTCTGCTTGCCTATATGTTTTGCTTTGAGAAAGCATGGTAGCGGCATTAAGCTTTGCTCTCCAAGGTCCTGATGCCAGTTCTGCAGCTTTAAGAAATATTGCTGCTCGAGATTCCCAATTCAATTTTTCCCATTCTGTTTTTGCTTTTAATGCTTCCTCAATTGCCATATCAATCTCTTTTTTTCCTGCTTTATGATACTCTCCAATCACCTTTCTTATATCATGTGGTAGAATACATTTTCCCTTATTGCCAGTCCTAATTTCTTTACCACCTATTATTAAGGGTATATCAATAAATGAATTTTTCATGTTAGATAATTCACTTTCAAGCTCTGATCTTTCAGTGCTTCCTGGTAAATATTCTAGTATTTTTTCATTTATAAAATTCAATTCTTTTGAGATGCTGTTGTTCATATAATGTACCTCCTTATTAGCTATTGATTTTTATTTGCCTCTGATAATATTAGCATAGTGAAGGTTTCTAACATGCCTTCAATTTTGAGCAGCTCATCGTGAAGGGAAGTAATTTGATCCGTAAGACTAGCTCTAATTTTAAGCATTATGCACCATTGCCCAGTGATTCTATAGCATTTTTCTATGGTGAGACCTTCAATCTTTAAATTTATCACCTGTTCCATAATATTATTAAAGTCAGATGTTCTTACATTCATGAAAACAAATGCTCTAATAACTTGACCTGCTTTACTCCAATTGATTTCTGTAGAATAACCTTTTATTATTTCATTTTGCTCTAGCTTAGAAACTCTTTGGTGTATGGCAGGCCTTGATAAATTCAACCTTTTACCTATTTCTTCGTGGGATATTCTGCCATTGTTTTCTAATAGCTCTAGAATCCTCATATCCATTTCATCCATGAAATCCACCTCCTATTGGTTACTATAATATATGAAAAACTCATACTAAACAACTATAAGTTAGAAATCAGATATAAATATTACTAATAGTAATGCAATCATGTTGTTTTGGAACCTTTATATTTAAATAAATATCACAAATTAGTGATATAGTGTTTTATAAGATGTAAATATAAATGTTATATAGGGGAACACTTTTATAGATAAGGTTTCTATTAGTAAAGGAGAGAACAGATTATGGAAGACAAAAAAATTGTTGAGGTTATAGAATTTACAGATCCAGCTTGTACTTGGTGCTGGGGTA
The DNA here is from genome assembly GCA_029240935.1 of Clostridiales bacterium. GTDB lineage: Bacteria > Bacillota > Clostridia > Clostridiales > Caloramatoraceae > JARDZI01. Next base: position 1,245 of record JARDZI010000337.1, on the reverse strand, counting down.
GTGAACCAATATTAAGAAAGCTTGAAACTCTCTATGAAGGGAGTATGGAAGTTAACTACATTATGGGAGGTTTAGTTAAGGATATAAGAAACTTTAGGGATGATTTAAATAATATAGGTGGAGACACATCTGATGTAAATGCGCAAGTGGCCAGCCACTGGTTAGAGGCTTCTGAGAGGCATGGTATGCCCGTTGAACCAAAGGGATTTAGCCTTTTTTCAGAGGATACACCCTCTACTTATCCAATGAATATAGCCTATAAAGCAGCTCAATTTCAAAGTGAAGTTTTAGCAAAGAAATTTCTTAGAAGAATCCGTGAGGCTGTAGAAACTGAGGCTAGTAAGGCAAATCAAATAGAAGTGCTGATTGAACTTGCAGGGGAGTGTGGTATTGATATAGCAAAGTTTATTAAAAGCTTTTCGGATGGAACCGCAGAAAAGGCATTCGAGGAAGATTTAAAAGTTACTGGTTCTTACAGAGTACATGGCTTTCCATCCTTCTTAGTAAAATCAAGTGAGGGAAAAGGAATTATGTTAAGAGGATATCAATCCTTTGATACTTTTAAAGCGGTAATAGATCAAATTACGAATGGTGAATTAGCTCCGAAAAAGATAGAAAAAACTGAAGAAAATATAATGAGTTTTATTAAAAAATTTGAGCGTGTAGCTACTTTTGAAATTTCCACAGTTTTTGATTTATCAAAAGCTGAGGATAAGCCGATATTTCTTTCTATCGGGTACTCATAGTGTTGGCTAAAGTAATCTATATGTCAATGGTGCCATGTGATGGCACATGAAAGTTTAGAGGATGATGAAAAGAGAGGGCTATTTTTACATCCTTGTATGCAGAAAAGCTTCTGATAAGGAGCAAGGATATATATATGATGGCTCAGCACCTGCAGGAAATGCTACACAGCTTTGAAGTATGATTATACAAATAAAAAAGTATTCCTTTTGAAGATTATCAAAAAGAATACTTTTTCTTTATGTAGCTAAGAAATTTTATGCAGGAGAAGTTGAAGCCATAAAGAATATATATTAAGAAATATATTCTAATTTTTATAATAATAGGGGGAATTTACATGAATAACACTCTTCAGCCACATATAAGATGTTCTATTGATGATGCAGCGGAATATGCCATTTTACCTGGGGACCCTGGAAGGGTTGATAGGATTAGAACTTTTCTTGAGAATACCAGGGAGGTAGCCTGCAATAGAGAATTTAAAACTGCAACTGGTTATTA
>JARDZI010000336.1 GCA_029240935.1 Clostridiales bacterium | reverse complement strand
TAAGGATTACTATTTAATTTTTATTTGTAAAACTTTACTTGTTGTATTTATTATAAATGCAATTTTTATTACTGTCAACATCATTTTAAAATATTTTTATGTAAACATATTCACAACATCTATATTTATAGCTATTTAAAACAGATTTATATTTTATATTAAATATATTCTGCAGGAAGCTTAAATATGCCTTTCAATTTAGGCAAACTAAAAACCCAAGCTTAAAATAACTTAAGCTTGGGATCATGCTTTTACAGATGAAACTTATAAATTTAAAGCCCTATGATTTGTTGAGAATCATAGGGACTTTTGTGGCTTCTGTACTATTATATTTTTTATGTATTTTATTTTTATTAATCCTGAAGTATAGTATTGTAAAGTTTCTAATTAGTCCATTAAAGCGATAACTTCAATTTCTATTTTAGCATCCTTAGGGAGTCTTGCCACTTCTACACAGGATCTGGCTGGTGCATTAGCCGTAAAATATTGTGCATATACTTCATTCATAGCTGCAAAATCATTCATATCGCTTAAAAATACCAATGTTTTAACTACCTTGTCTAAGGAAGTTCCTGCTTCTGCCAATATTGCCTTAACATTTTCTAAGGATTGAGCAGTAGCTCCTTTAATATCGCTAATTAATTCTCCACTTACAGCATTTATTGGAAGCTGTCCTGATGTATATACAAAGTGACCTGCCTTTATAGCTTGTGAATATGGCCCTATTGCTCCTGGTGCTCCTTTAGTTGATATAACTTGTTTCTCCATAATTCTTCCTCCTTATAGTAGGCATTTAATACCTCTCGCTCCGCTCGTAGACTAGAGGCTAAAGCCAATTTAGGACTTTAACCTCCTTTATTACTTTGATTTTTTTAATTTTATCATACGGATATTTTATTTTGCAACCTTTTGTGCTGTTTTTTCAGATTTCGGCTTACGGTAATACGTATTCTCCAAAGGATAATTATATCTGAAACTACCGTCTTTTTTATAGTACGCATTTTGAGCTGCTGGAGCAGCCATAGTACAGGTAATTTCACCAATACCTTTTGCACCATATGCCAGGCCATTAGGATCGTTCTTTCCAATTAAATGAACTTCAACTGGAGGCATTTGAGTTGCTTTGAATAAACCTAGAGTACCTAGCTTTACTTGGGGAACTCCATCTTTTAACGGGAAATCCTCTGTTAATCCATATCCAAGAGCCATAGCTACTCCACCTTCTACTTGACCCTCAGCAGAAAGAGGGTTAATTGCTCTGCCAATATCATGAGCAGCAACAACCTTTACTAGTTTTCCTTCCTTGTCGATAACAACAAGTTGTGTTGCAAAACCATAGGAAATATGGCTGACTGGATTAGGTTTTGGAGAACCAATGGGGTCCGTTTTGAATTCAAATTCTCCAATATATTCTTTGCCTTCTAAATCTTCTAATGTTTTTCCTTGTTCTAAGTCAGCTTTTAGCTGGGACGATGATACACGTGCTGCTTCTCCAGTTATTACTGTTTGACGAGAGGCTGTTGTGGTACCAGTATCAGGTGTATATTTAGTATCAGGATGCTCTACAACAACTTTATCTGGAGCTAATCCTGCAGTTTCACATACCATTTGTAAGAGTACTGTTTGTACTCCTTGACCAATGGCACCGGCGGAAGTTCTTACATGAACCTTACCATGGATTATTTTCAAGTTGCAGCGGCCTGGGTCATAAACCCCTACTCCAAGACCTGCATTCTTCATTGCAGATGCAATTCCTACGCAGTAATTCGGATCTGCTTCATACTTTTCAAAGTCTGATTTTACTGCTTCAAGAGTTTCTGCCATGGCCGTTCCTTCATCTACTATCTGACCATTTGGTAATGATTGTCCTGGTCTAATAGCGTTGCGATAACGGATCTCCCACTCAGAAATACCAACCTTTTCCGCAAGTTGATTGATGAGAGGTTCTATAACTGCAACAGATTGCGTTACTCCAAAGCCGCGGAAAGCACCTGCTGGTGGATTATTTGTATAATAAGCATTCCCTTCAACATCTACATTTTGATAATTGTAAGGCCCGCCGAGATGCGTACAAGCTCTTTGTAATACTGGACCACCAAGAGATGCATAAGCACCTGTATCAGAGGTAAGCCTAGCTTTCACTCCTTGCAGTATGCCATTTTCATCACAACCAATCTTACAATAAATATCCATAGCATGACGCTTTGGATGATAATTGATGCTTTCCTGGCGGCTAAAAGATACCTTTACAGGTCTTTTGGTCAGGTATGAACAAAGGGCCGCTTGATGCTGCACACTCATATCTTCCTTACCACCAAAACCTCCGCCAACAACAGCACTTTGTATTCTTAACTTATCTTGTGGAATGCCAAGATAAGCACTAATTTCATGGTATTCATCATAAATACCCTGGCCGCCTGTAATAACCTTGATTCCATCTCCGTCAGGCAAGCCAATTGCAGTTTCTGGCTCCATAAATGCATGTTCTGTTGGTGGAACGTGGAAAGTACCTTCTACTACATATTTAGAATTTGCAAGTGCAGCTTCCGCATCCCCTCTTTTTACTTCCTGATGATTAAATAAATTGTTCTTAAGAACTATAAACTTTCCAAATAGCATAAAACCTTCCCCGTGTACTTGGTGAGCACCTGGCACAGCAGCTTCTTTAGGATTGCAAATTGGTTGTAATTCTTCGTATTGTATTTCTACAGTCTTTACTGCTGCCTCAGCGCGTTCTCTTGTTTCGGCAACAACCATTGCAAGAGTATCTCCAATACACTTTGTTTCTTCCCCTACATCAATCATACCTGGCCAGTCTTGCGCTAAGTGACCAATATATCTTTTTCCTGGAATATCTTTTGCAGTGTATACAGCAATAACTCCTGGCATTTTAAGAGCCTTGCTTGTATCAATAGCTAGTACTTTTGCATGGGCGAACTTACTAAATACATTTTTTCCATAAAGCATTCCACCAAATTTGTAATCATCTGCATACATTGCTGTTCCTAAAGCTTTTGGTATGGCATCCACACGGCAGGTTCTCTCTCCAACCTTACCTGTTTGCTTTAATTCAGGAACTTCCAAGTTTTCTCTTAGCATTTTTGCCGCTAAAAGAATTCCATCTTCAATTTTGGTATATCCAGTACAGCGGCAAATATTAGTCCGAATGGATTGTTTTACTTCTTCTCTTGTAGGGTTTGGATTTTGATTAATCAATGCTTTACCTGCAATAATCATACCTGGACTGCAAAATCCACATTGTACAGCCCCTGCAGCAGCAAAAGCATAGGAATATACTTCCCTTTCACTTTCTGTAAATCCTTCTATTGTTTGTACACTTTTCCCTTCCAATTTAGAAAGCTTCTGTATACAGGCACGAGTTGCTTTACCATCAATAAGAACAGTACAAGTTCCACAGGCACCTTCTTTGCAGCCATCTTTTACTGAGGTTATTCGGAGTTCTTCCCGTAAAAAATCCATCAATGCCATATCTGTTTCAGATTGATAATCTTTAGTATTTACATTTACTTTAAACATCTCAAATCCCCCTCTATCTTAAAAGCAGATATAATTTTTAGTAGTTTTGTAGAATTTGTTTCACCTTTATGGTAAAACAATGCTGGGATAGAAACAATTTATTAAAATTATCTTATTTATAAGAAATAGTTAATGCCTTTTGTGGACATCTTGTTACACAAAGTCCGCAGCCAAAGCACTTTTCCTCGTCAATCTTTAATTTTTTATTTACTACTTCTAAAGCATCATATACACAGCTGGTTACACAAATTTTACATCCAATGCACTTATCATTATCAACATG
>JARDZI010000045.1 GCA_029240935.1 Clostridiales bacterium | reverse complement strand
GTGCCTGCAATATGTATCACCAATGCAGGCACAGAGGCCTGCCACTACAGTATTAACATTGTTATAAGTATTTAATGCAATAAATATACTATATAGCAAAATATTTTTTGCATAAATCCTATGTGTAAAATAGACATGCATAATCTGCATGTCTACAAATTTAAATGCAATTTTTATTACTAAGCCCTTGGATGAGATTTTCTATAAACATCACTTATTCTTGTCTTAATCATTTCAGCATAAACCTGTGTAGTAGAAATATCTGAGTGCCCAAGCATTTGCTGTACTGATTTCAAGTCTGCACCATTTTCAATTAAATGTGCTGCAAATGAATGCCTTAGAGTATGTGGTGTTATTTCCTTATCAATTTTAGCAATGGATGCATAATATTTTACTATTTTCCAAAATCCTTGTCTGGTCATTCTTTCTCCATGGAAATTTAAAAATAGAGCATTATCATTTTTACCCTTTAGAAATAACTTTCTATAGCTTTTTAAATAGTTTTCTGTAGCTTGTAGAGCCATTTTGCCTACTGGTATTATTCTTTCCTTTGTTCCATTACATTTAATACATCCTAAATCAACATTTATATAATCGACATTAAGTGAAATTAATTCACTGACTCTAATACCTGTTGCATAAAGAAGTTCAAGCATTGCCTTATCCCTTATTCCTTTTGTATCAGAAGCATTTGGGATGGATAAAAGCTTTTCTACCTCTTCTATAGTAAGTATTTCAGGAGTTTTCTTTTCTATCCTTGGAGACTCTAAGTCTAAGGTTGGGTCATATGAAACTATTCGATTTTTAACTAAAATATGATAAAAAGCTCTAATTGAAGCTAGGCACCTAGAAATTGAAGCTACTGCCTTTCCTTCTTTTTGTAGAAAAATTACATATGATATTACATTTGCCTTCTTTACACTTTTAAAATCAATATTACTTTCATGTAAAAAGGTTAGAAATTGTTTTATGTCTCTACCATATGACTCAAGTGTATTATCACTAAGCTTTTTATCTGATTTTAACTCATCAATAAAACTTCTTATAACCTCATCCATCTACAAGTCTCCTTTATGATGTTTTATTTATATATTCAACATAAGTTAAATAATTCCTTCATTATAATCTTAATATTCTATTAATTTTACCAAAATTTTAAAAAATACCTCATAAAAGGATTTGCTTTTTTCTAGATGGCTCATAACAAATAAGTAGTTCTCAGGGGGCTTTATTTGTGGTTTAATAATTAAATAATTAAAAATAAGCCCTATAATATTGGGCAGTACATAACCAATTACAAATATAACAAAAAAAACCCTTATGTATAATATAGCACTTTCCTTTTGCTTTTTCAAATTAGCACCCCACTGAATTATTGAATAGTCATGTAGGAGGATAAGGATTGAAGTATATAGGGTGATAAATAAGCCTCAATCAAACTTCCCAGGATCATAACCCCAAACATTATTAATATGGTAGTGGTGTAAGAAAAAATATTACTCCTAATACTGACTACAATTTTTTTCCTAACTTTTATCCTAAATGCTTGAATGGAAAAGCATAGGCTTGTTGCAGAAATAATCAGAAGACATGGAATGAATATTATGTTTTGAGGAAGAACTGCTGCTAGAGTTAGTATAAAACCCTTCCACCCTATACCCTGTATAAGAAAAGTAATTGTAAAGCCAACAATGAATCCTCTAAAGGAAGTTATTACAAGTATAAATGGTATACCTATAACTGTTACACCTAAAAGCCATATGAAAAATATAGTCTGAAAATTGCTTTTAATAGATTGATAAAATATTGCATTCTTATTAATAGTTTGATTATTTAAAATTTGAAAAAATTTATTAAGATATGTTACCAATTCCTGCTTCTGATTAACATCAAGAGCTTTTACAGTGAATGCACCAACTGAGATACCTATTGCAAAAAATAAAGTAACCGTAAAATAAGTACCAATGTTTTCCTTTATATTCCTAGATAAAACCTCATTTAATTTTTTAAGCATCTTTATACCACCTTTCTTTTCATATGCACGAGAACCTTGCTTAATTAAATTTATATGAAAGGAAATGCAGTATTATGAAACTAATAATTTTATATTTTATTTAAAAGCCCTACAGAATATACTCCTGCACAGCTGCAATTATAAAAAAACCATGGATCTTCTATATAGCTTCTCCCCATTACCCTAGTATCAGCACTTATATAATCAATAGATTTTTTTATAATTACATCCTCAATAAATTGAACCTTGTGCTTATGGATTATTCCATGCATAATTAATTGGTTATATATATTTCTAAATCCCTCAACATCCTCAATATCCCTATACACTGGCACATGAACAGAGAAATCCAGGTTTTGAAGTATGGAGATACTTTGCATACTCACTCCCATATGTCTTTCTCTATTATCCGCCATGCTTATCCTTGGAATTAAAACAGGGCATAAACCTAAAAGCTTTGTAATATAAATTGGACCTATAAAGTCAAAAGTAGAATAGCCGTAGTATGTGGATGAACCTGCTACTCCTGGCCCACAGCAAACTATGATTATATCACTGTTTAGTTGATTAAATCCAAATAATATACCTGTTGCAATATTAATAGATTCATAGTCTCCACCATAACATTCTCCAGTAGTAATAACACTATTAATTAAACCTGAGGCTCTTAACTTTTTTAATGTAAAGGAATTATTAGCATTCATTGCCCCACCATATGTATAAACACAAGAAATAATTGCATCTGGCTTTATATATTTTATGGATTTTACTAAAGGTGATATCATACTGTGAAGAATTGTATATATAACTGGTTTGGGCAGTAATTTAGTTTCTTTACTAAAAAGCTTCTTATACTCAATATTTTCTTCAATGGCCTTAACTCTTAATTGACCTGGAGTATATTTCATTTTTATAATATGCCCTTGATTTCTATCAAGTATCTGCTCCCCATTTGATTTATTTGACATATTGAAGTAAATGAAATTGTAACCACCTGTCCCAAGCCCTAGTCTATTTCCAATAGTATTTATAACAACTAAATCTCCTACAATGCATAAACCTGTTTCTAGAATATAATTAATTGCTTTTTCTATTAAAGGTTTGTTCTCATTTTCTATATTAAGTATTTGAATTTTATCATCCATATAAAAAATTTCAATTACTCTCCCTGTTTCAAGACTCAACATTTTCTCTACCATGCCTCTCAGTTAGAAATCTATCTATATAATCAAACAGTATATTTTTCTTAGTAATCTCTGACAATGAATATTTGTCTAATACCAGTTGAAGTGTTATTAATACAATTAATAACACTATTAGTCCAATTAAACTAGTTCCAACTACTTCACATAAAATAAGTCCTATAATAAATCCTATAAGATTTGCTCCACTGTCCCCTAGCATGGAAAACCCATATGCATCCCAAAAATAATATATAGTTATAATGATTGAAAATATTACAAAGAGTTCCTTAGTCCACCTAATATTTGAGAAACTAAAAAAGACAAAGAATACATAATAGAATTTGATACACCTACCTGGTCTTAAATCCAGTAGATTAAACAGGTTCGTAGTAAGTGCTGTTACTACACCCTTTAGAATCCAAAATTCCTCATTAAAAAAATAGTATATGTAGCATGCTATTATTATTATAAATACAGCTTTTATTATACCTGTTGAGAATTTTTTAGAAACTAATGCACTAATATTTCCCTTCACCCCTTTAACATCACTATTACCTAATACATCATCCACAATGCCAATCATATAAACTAATGTTATAATCGATAAAAAAAACAAAGCTTTTATAAATGAAACCAGCCCAAAGGAATATAAAAAAATAAAGGATAGAAATAGACTCACATAAATAATTGTTCCTCCAGAATAAGGAATTAATATACCTCTATAGTTTCTTTTATGTAACTTAAATGTATTAAAAAATTTATTTAATATTATACACATAATAAGGGTTAACAAAGCAATAAAATAGTATAGCAATAAATCACTTCCTTAATCCATGATAGTACCTGTAAATATCCCTAAACTGTTTACCTCTATGATAATATCCTTTAATATCTCCACCTGACAGTCTATGTTGGAAGTCCACTTGTATATTATTAACATTATAATTGTTTTTTATTAACTCAATTGTCATCGATACTTCAAATGCAAATCTATCATCTAATTTGTCCTTCATATTTTCAATTATTGCTTTCTTTATAACTCTCATTCCACTTATACACCATGGAATACTAATACCAGTTTCACTAAATACTACATTATGAGCAAATTTTCTTAATAAACCTATTCCCCCACTTTTTATAGGTGGACTGAATATAACACAGTCATAATTAGAAATATCATCTAGGGAATTGTTGATATGTTTAATTGCTCCCAGCATATCTCCATCAATCAACGCTACCCTCTCTCCATCTGCATAATATAATCCCCTTTTTACTGAGTATCCCTTTCCATAGTTCATAGTATTTCTAATTTTAATAATATTATCATCCTCAGGTATCCTATCAAATGTATTATCATTAGAAAAGTCATCTACTACTATAATTTTACCCTTCGAATACTCCCTTATTTCTTTTATAATATTTCTAATATTATCTTCTTCATTGTAGGCAGGAATAATAAAATCAATATTCATATTATTTAAACACCCTTATTGCAAGCTTAGTAAAAAAACTAATATATAGTATTATTAGTAAAATTGCTGCTGATGACACTAGGTATAACATTCTATTACTAGCTCTTGCTACTCCTTTTATATCAGTTATGATGTGACCATAATATAACCTAATCAGAAGTGAGCTTGCCATACCTTTCCTTCCCTTCTCAATATAATCCACTGTATTTATGTGGAATCCCAATGTATATATTTTACTGCTTCCTTTTTTTATACAGTACAAAATTGCTGCATCCTCTGAGGTACCAAAGCACTTTATAAATCCTATATTTTTATTTTCAGGAATTCTTATTAATCCAGGACAAATTCCATTTAAGTATTTGTGTATAACAAAGTTATCAGTTAGCTGAATTGTAGTTCTACTAATACTATCCATGTCCCCTATTACCATATCAGGTAATAGCTTATACTTTAGAGCAATATCACACCCTCCATCAACACATATAATTGATGGGTTTTCTTCTTTAATTATTTTTTTTAAATATCTAATATCTTCTTTTCCATACTCTCCCCTTGATATAATAATTGATATGGGTTTTATATTCTTTGTCCTACCTGAAATTTCAATGGTGTTGATAAGCTCTTTTTCTTTATCCATATACCTTATGGTATTCCACACAAACCCTTCTATCAATGAATCAATAGCCTTACTATCTGGGTTAGATAAATTAAAGCATTTTTTATTGTAATACACTTCATGTCTAGTAATACTAACTATGCCGCAGTTCTCAAATTCCTTAAAATGTTTAGCTTCAAGATATACCATTTCAATACCGTTTTTACAAATACATCCACAACCTTTTGTCTGGTAAATATAATCAACGCAATTAATTATTTTCTTAACTTTTTTATCTAGGATCATCTCTGTAATAGCAAAATCTATAATATTTTGATTGATAATAATACAATCAATTCCTGAGTAATTTTTAAGCTCCTTTGTTATGGATAATTTTCTATAATTACAAAGCATAAACTACACCTCATATTATATTCTGCCATGAAATCCAAAAAATAATCATAATGTTAGTTTATTTCTAATAAGAAAGACCTAATAGGCTAATACACCCATTAGGTCTTGAAAAATCAAAAATAAAATCTATTGCAGTTTAATATGAATTCTAAACAATAAACCTTTCCATTTGCTTTTTTATTCAAATAGAAAGGTTTGTTATTCAAAGTTAAAAAAGCTATTGTTCAAATAAAAGTTTTCTTATCCCAACTTTGCCTTTAACCTTAATTTATCTGCAACCATTGCTATAAATTCGCTGTTAGTTGGTTTACCCTTTGCGTTATGAATTGTATATCCAAAAATCCTATTGATTGTATCTACTTGTCCCCTTGACCATGCTACTTCAATTGCATGTCTTATTGCTCTCTCAACTCTACTTGGGGTAGTATTAAATCTTTTTGCAATTGATGGATACAATTCCTTTGTTACTGCACTTAACAGCTCAACGTCATTCACAACCATAGTTATTGCTTCTCTTAAATAAAGATATCCTTTAATATGGGCAGGCACACCAATTTCATGTATAATACTAGTTATTTCTGCCTCGAGTGAATTAGCTTTTGAATAACTTATGCTATCAGGCATAATAAGTGATGATCTTCTGACTTCACTTGTTGATTGTCCAGAAGTGAACATTTGTCTAATTCTCTTACCGAATATTTCCATATCAAATGGTTTGACTACATAATATTCGGCACCTAGATTAATTGCTCTCTGGGTAATTTTGTCTTGGCCCACTGCTGAAAGTACAATTACCTTAGGCATAGGAATATCCTGCATAGAGTTTATTTTCTCTAAAACTCCAAGCCCATCCAAATGTGGCATTATAATATCTAATACCAAAACATCAGGCTGATAATTAGTTACCAGTTTGACTGCTTCAAGTCCATCCTTTGCGATTCCAACAATTTCAAAATCGTTTTGACCCTTTAAAAAATCGCTCAGAATACTTGAAAACTCTTTATTGTCATCTGCAATAACAATTTTAATTCTTTCATTTTCCATTTGACAACCTCCCCATTTACCTTCCAAATCTTAGCAATATACTAATTCGACAAAAGGATAAGATTTCCTTCTAAAAATTGAAAATATTTTAAAAAAATTTCTATTTTTTTACAGACATCATATTTTATGGTAATTCCTATGTTTTAAAAAAACTTTAACAATAAACATAAGATTATTTCTATATGTATGTTGTTAATAGTCTATTTAATTTAAATATATTGGCAAAATAATTTATAATACATTTAAAATGCAGAGGTAGGTTGTTTGAATAAACAATTTATAACAAACAACTGCAACTTAATTGTATCACAATCTGCATCCCCTCTGCATAATATTTTAAGTTATATATAATCTTAGATATTCATACCTATTTCCTGGAGCATCCATTCAATATATATTCCATAACCCATATCTGGTCTATTAACAAATACATGGGTTACTGCACCTATAATTTTTCCATCCTGAATAATTGGACTTCCACTCATACCTTGAACTATACCACCTGTTTTTTCTAAAAGTTCTTTATCAGTTATTCTTATAATCATGCCCTTAGAATTAGGTTTGCTTTGTTGTGTTAATTTTTCTATATATATATCATAAGCTTTAACATTTCCATCATCAATTGAGGTTAAAATTTTTGCAGCTCCTTCTTTAACTTCATTTTGTCTAGCAATAGGAATTGGCTTATGATTATATTCTCTACTAGTTAACCCATTTAGGTTAGTCGTTTCTCCATATATGCCACTACTCGTATTTTTTTTCAAAAAACCAGCTTCATCCTCTTCCGAGAATATTCCTCTTAACTCACCAGGTTTTCCTTTTACTCCCTGTTCAATTGATAGTATCCTTGCATTATATATTTTACCATTTTTCACTGACAATAAAGAACCTGTATCCACATCATTAATAGGGTGACCTAATGCTCCAAACTTTCCTGAGACTGGGTCATAAAATGTTAGTGTTCCTACTCCAGCTGTAAAGTCTCTAATCCATAAACCTATTTTGTACTCATCCTTAGTCTTAGCTTCAATTGGTTTTATACTTACACTTTTGATATCACCTTTTCTATTAAGCTTTACATTTAGTATACCTGACCTGTTTTTATTTATTATCTCAGAAACATGAGAATTGTTATTTATCTTCATTCCATTTATTTCAATAATTGAATCTCCCATTTCTACTCCTGATATAACAGCAGGGCTTTGTTTTTTCCCTGATACCGTATCAACATCAGCGAATCCAACTACTAAAACTCCCTCAGTATATAACTTTACTCCAATTGGCTGGCCTCCTGGAATTACTTTGATTTCAGGCATAAAATTTAATGTAACCGTTTTTACTGGAAATACTCCAAAAAGCTTTACATTAACATCTAATGTGTTCTGGTTACTATATTCCTGTTCTTCTTCTTCATTAGGCATATTTAGTTTATATATAAAATTTGACTTTAAATTACTGCTCTCAAGACTATTAAGATTTTTTTTACCTTCAGACAGCTTTATATCTCCAGGCATAGACATAACCTTTACAGTTGCTGCGAGAAATATAAACATTAAAGTAATGAAAAAACTGATAAAAATCTTAAAGGCGTTATTTTTCAAGCAAATCACCTCCATTCAGGCTATTTAAAAACTTTATCCTCCTTTCTCTACATCTAACTTAACCTTTTTATTGTCCACATATACTATAATAAAGTACGCAATAATAACAATAATCAGTTATTATGTAACCTTCGACCAAAATGATTTTCATTGGGTTTATAAGAAAAAGCATGCAAATTTTTAATTTGCATGCTTTTTTATTTCATCCTTTTTTATATTTGCAAGTTCTAATACTTCCTTTGCATGATTCCTTGTTAAGTCTGTTATAACTGTGCCACTAAGCATCCTTGCCAATTCATCTATCTGTTCATAATTATTCAACTTATTAACATTCGTAGTAGTTGTTTCATCACCTGTTGTTTTTTGTATTTTAAAATGAACATCACCCATAGAAGCAATTTGTGGCAAGTGTGTAACTGATAAAATCTGGTGATTTGATGATATCTGACACATCTTCTCCCCAACAGATTGGGCTGTTCTACCACTTATACCAATGTCTATTTCATCAAATATCAGGGTAGGTATTCTATCTATATCAGCTATTACACTTTTTATTGCAAGCATTATCCTTGACATTTCTCCTCCTGAAGCAACCTTACTCAATTGCCTTAATGGTTCACCAGGATTTGCAGTCATAAGAAAATACACCTCATCCTTGCCATTCTCTGTTAGGGTAGTTTTTTCATTAATTTCAACCCTAAATATTGCCCTTTCCATTCCTAGATACTTAAGCTCATTTTCGATTTGCTGTTTTAGGGATTCAGAAATATCCCTTCTGATTTGGGTCATTTTATTAGCATATTCATTTAATATTTTTAGGCTATCATTTTTTTGTTTTGTTAACCCATTTATCAATTCATCACTTCTTTGTATTTGCTCTAGTTCTTGACTCGACTTATTATAATAATCTAATATTTCTTCTATTGTACTTCCATATTTTCTTTTTAATTTACTTATTATATCAAGTCGATTTTCTATTTCATCTAATTCATTAGGATCAAATTCACAATGTTCAATATACTCTCTTATATTTCCTATAATATCCCCAAGTTTATAATAAATATCCTGAATCTCATCCTTCATATCTTTAATTGCTTCATCATAATCTGCAATACTATCCATGCTAATAAGACTACTTCCAATTCCATCATAAGCACATTCTCCCTCTCTACTTTCATATATTTTTTCATAAACACCTGAGAGGGTTGAGAAAATCTTTTCTGAGTTAGACAATATCATTTTTCTTTTTCCAAGTTCAATATCTTCCTCTGCTATCAGTTTGGCATCGGATATTTCTTGTATCTGAAAGGATAAGAGGTCTATCCTTCTAAGCTTAAATTGCTCATCTGTAGCAAGCTTTTCAAGCTGTTTCTCTATTGTATTATTTTTTACATATAGTTCTAGATATTCCTTTTTTAAATTTCTTAATCTTTCACCACAAAATGAGTCAAGAATATCAATATGTACAGCTTCATTTAACAGTGACTGATGCTCATGCTGTCCGTGTATATCTACTAAAAGTCTGCCAATTTGCTTTAAAAAGCTTATTGTTACTGTTCTTCCATTTATTCTAGATATACTTCTCCCACTCTGATTAATTTCTCTAGAAATAATAAGTATTTCTTCAACTTCAACTCCATTTTCTAATAATATATCTTCAATCTCCTTACTTTGTGAATCAAATACTGCTTCAACATATGCTGCTTCTTGGCCTGTCCTTATTATATCCTTATTTTGCTTATCACCAAGAATAAAGTTTACTGAATCAATGAGGATTGATTTTCCTGCGCCTGTTTCACCTGTTAATATGTTTAAGCCTTTAGAAAAAATCATGTCCACCTTATCAATTAATGCAAAATTCTTAATATGTAATTCAAGGAGCATTATTAAACCCCCTATCTATTTTTTACTTTTGTATATACTTCTATTCATTTAGTAATTTATTAAATTTAGAAACAAGCTCCTGAGCTTTTTCCAGGGAACGTGAAAGTACGAATATTGTATTATCTCCTGCGATAGATCCAACAATTCCATCCCATCCCAGAGAGTCAATAGCTTCTGCAGCAGCAGAGGCTGAACCAGATAATGTTTTTAACACAATTATATTTCCTACAAAGTCCATGCCGATAACTGTTTGAGTAAATATGCTTACCAGTTTTTCAACCATCATATTTTCCCCATGTGATATAACAGCATATTTGTATTTGCCGGTGGAGGATAAAACCTTTATTAACTTTAATTCCTTAACATCTCTTGAAACTGTAGCCTGTGTGATGTCCATACCTAGGTTTCTTAACTCATCAACAAGTTCCTCCTGAGTCTCAATATCCTTTTGACTGATTATCTCCAGAATTTTAGAATGCCTAGTAATTTTCATTTTTACAACCTTCCTCCCCTTAGTTATCTCTGTCCCTCAATTTTGTCCTTAATACATCATAAAAGTTTCTATTTGACACCTTTATTAATTTTGCTGAAAATGGCGCCTTTTTTATAATTACTCTATCTCCATTTCTCAATTTATAACCCTGCTGTCCATCTATTGTTAAGAATACCTCCTGATAATTATCAATAATTTCAACTTTAATCCTATCTTCATCAGAAACCACAAGTGATCTTGAGTTAAGAGAATGGGGACAAATTGGAGTTAACAAAATAACTTTTACACCTGGGCTGATAATTGGTCCTCCAGATGAGAGAGAATAGGCTGTTGAACCAGTAGGAGTAGATATTAGCAGCCCATCACCAAAATATGTATCTATGTAACTATCATCAATAAATGTTTTTAATTTCACCATCCTTGATATTGTTCCTCTTGTAATACCTACATCATTTAGACAATAAAAGGTCTCTACCTTCTTCTCCTGCTTTATTATAACAGCCTCCAGCATCATTCTTTCCTCAATTTTGTATTGTCCTTTGAGGATTTTCTCTAGGGAAGTATATATATCATTTGTTTCCACCTCAGTTATAAATCCAAGATGTCCCATATTAATTCCTAGTATTGGTGTCTGAAGCCAAAGTATCTGTCTAGCTGCTCCAAGAAGTGTTCCGTCTCCACCTAATACAATAACAAAATCACATTGCTTATACATTTCAGTTAATGAATATCCTAATTCTGGTCTTTCGAGTTGGTCTGCAGTAATTTCAGACAAAATAACCTGACATGCATTTTCTTCAAGCCATTTTGTTATAGAAGAGGTGACTTTTAAGTCCCTGTCCTTTGTTAAATTTACAATAATACCTACCTTCGCCATTATACCACCGCCATATTTCTATAACTATTATATCAGTTTACAAACTAATGCTTTAAACTATTATGAGAGTTTTCAACTACGACCTCTATTTTCCTTAAAATCCCTTCATTATCTATTTCATTATTATCATTTTTCACAAAATGTGCTAAGTATTCTATATTGCCTTCTGGACCTTTTACAGGTGAAAAGGTTAGTCCCTTGAGTTCCAATCCTATTCCAGCTGCAAAAAAAATTATATTTTTATTAACCTCTATGTGAGTTTTAGGTTCTCTAACAACACCTTTCTTTCCTACCTTATCCCTGCCTGCTTCAAATTGAGGTTTAATAAGAGCAACTATTTCCCCCATATTAGTTAATAACTCCTTTACTACTGGAAGCACCAACTTTAAGGATATGAATGCTACATCGATAGATGCAAAGTCAAGCATTACACCAATATCCTCAGTTTTTACATATCTAATATTGGTTCTTTCCATAGACACAACTCTTGAATCAGTCCTTAATTCCCAGGCAAGTTGACCATATCCAACATCAACAGAAAATACTTTTAATGCATTGTTTTTTAGCATACAGTCTGTAAATCCACCAGTTGATGCACCAACATCCATTGCAACTTTCCCATTTAAATCTATATTAAATTCTTTTATTGCTTTTTCAAGCTTCAGTCCGCCTCTGCTAACATATGGAATTGCCTCACCCTTTACTTCAATGTTTCCATTAATCTTGACCTTTTCTCCACATTTATCTACTCTTTGATTATCTACAAATACTAATCCAGCCATTATATTTTTTTGTGCTTTTTCCCTTGTATCAAAAAAACCTTTTTCTACAAGTAAAACATCAATACGCTCTTTTGGTTCTCCCATTTTTTTCTCCTCTATATATTCTTCAAAATAGTATCGTATACACCATCTACATCTAAAGCATATTTCTTATATAAAATTCCAGTACTTCCATGTGGTATAAACTCATCAGGATATCCCAGCAATTCTATTTTTCCATTATAATTTACTTTAGAAGCATATTCTAATACCCCTGAACCAAATCCCCCAGATACATAATTATCTTCTAATGTAAATATTATATCATAATTTTTAAAAATACTATTCAATGCAATCCTATCCATTGGTTTAATAAATCTACAATTTACAACTGCTGCATTAATATTATTAGCATAAAGTCTTTCAGATACAGCAAATGCAGTTTGAACCATCTTTCCAGTTCCTAATATTGCAACCCTTGAGCCTTCCTTAAGAAATTCCCATTTTCCATTACTTATATCTTCATATTTATAAAATTTAATACCAGAATCCTTACCTCTCGGGTATCTTATAGCTACAGGGGCATTAAATTTAAAGCACCATTTTAACATCATTCTAAATTCATTCATATCCTTTGGAGCAAGGATTGTAATATTGGGAATCCCTCTTAAATATGAAATATCAAGTACACCTTGATGTGTCTCTCCATCCTCTCCAACTATTCCTGCCCTGTCTATTGCAAACATTACAGGAAGATTTTGCATGCACACATCATGTACTATTTGATCATATGCTCTTTGAAGAAATGTAGAATATATGGCCACTACTGGCTTTAATCCACTAATCGCAAGTCCCGCAGCCAAAGTCACCCCATGCTGCTCTGCTATTCCAACATCAAAAAATCTATTTGGAAATTGCTTAGAAAACTTTTCAAGCCCTGTTCCTGTAGGCATCGCTGCAGTAATAGCCACAATTTTGTCATTAGTAAATGCTTCATTCACAATTTCCTCTCCGAAAACCTTGGAGTAATCAATTATAGATGATGACTTTTTTTCTCCTGTTTCTATATCAAATGCACCAACTCCATGAAATATATCAGGATCCTTCTCTGCGAAGCTATATCCCTTACCTTTTTTTGTAACTGCATGTATAAGCACTGGACCTTTAATATTCCGTGCTCTTTGGAGTACTTCAATAATATTTTCAATATTATGACCATCTATTGGACCTAGATAAGTAAACCCTAGTTGCTCAAAAAGCATTCCATGAAGCACAAGCGTTTTAATGCTTTCTTTTAAGTTTTTGGCTGATTTATATAAATTATTTCCTATTGAAGGAATTCTTTTCACTATATTTTCTATATCATCCCTTATGGTAATATAGGCTGGTTCGGTTCTTATTTTACTTAAATATGTTGAAAGTCCCCCAACATTGGGAGATATGGACATTTCATTATCATTAAGAACAACTATTATATTGCTCTTTGACATTCCTGCATCGTTTAATGCTTCAAATGCCATTCCACCAGTTAATGCACCATCTCCAATAACAGCTATAACACTACATTTTTCATTCTTTAAATCCCTGGCTCTTGCAATCCCCAGTGCTGCAGATATGGATGTACTGCTATGACCAGCAGCGAATATATCATACTCACTTTCATTTGGTTTCGGGAAACCGCTCATACCCTGGTATTTTTTTAAGGTAGGAAATTGTTCTTTTCTGCCTGTCAATATTTTGTGTACATAAGCCTGGTGTCCAACATCCCATATAATTTTATCCTGGGGCATATTAAATACTCTATGAAGAGCAATTGTTAACTCTACAACCCCTAGGTTTGAAGCAAGATGCCCTCCAGTCTTTGAAATACTTTGAATTAAGAATTCTCTTATTTCATCACAAAGCTGAGAGAGTTGAAGATTATTTAATCCCTTAATATCCTTAGGGGAATTTATTCCATCAAGTATAGACATAATAATTACCTCGTTTGCTTATTTTCATTAAGTGTTTATAAATACTATTATTTCTTATATAATTATTCCAATAAATACTCCTAGAAATGCCCCTGCGATAACCTCAAAAGGAGTATGTCCAATAAGTTCTTTGAGGCGTTCCTGTTGTATTGGTCTTTTTTTGCTAAGATCAGCTATTATTAAATTAAGTATCCTTGCTTGATTTCCAGTTGCTCTCCGTACACCTGCAGCATCCTGCATTACAATTAGAGCAAATGCCATTGAAATAGCAAAGTAAGTACTCTCAAATCCATTTATCATTCCAACTTTAGTAGCCAAAGACATAACAAATGCTGAGTGAGAACTAGGCATTCCCCCATTTCCAATAGCTCTACCTATATCTATTTCTTTGTTTTTTATTAAGTATAATAAAAACTTTAGCCCTTGAGCAGTTATTGATGCAGTAATAGCGGCAATTAATGGCTTATTATAAAATATACGATCTATTGTATCAATTGTCACAATTGTTCCCCCTTAATTTTCTCTGTTTAAAAGAAACTCTGTAAACTCCCCAAGAAAACCTGTCTTATCAATCATATTTGCAAGATTTAATGCTCTATTTGAGTATTCTATAGCTAGCTTCCTTGATTCATTAACGCCTAGTATCTTCACGAATGTTGATTTACCTCGTGCCTCATCCCGTCCTGTTTTCTTACCTAGTTTGTTTGCATCGCCTGTACAATCAAGTATATCATCAACAATTTGAAATGCTATTCCAAGATTATGGCTATAATCTTTAATATCATCCAATTTATCCATCTTATCTGCAACTATTCCTCCAATGGCACATGCTGCCTCTATTAATGCTCCAGTTTTTTTAGAGTGCATATGGATAAGTTCTTCTAAGGACATATTTTTCCCTTCATTTTGTATATCAATTACCTGTCCGCCTATCATTCCAGTCGATCCTGCTGCTTTTCCAATTATCTGCCCAGCTAATGTATATTTAGATTCAAAATTATTATCAGATATAGTCTTTAATATAAACTCATATGCATAGTTTAATAGTGCATCTCCTGCAAGTACTGCAATCGCTTCGCCATAAACCTTGTGATTTGTTGGTTTTCCTCTTCTCATATCATCATTATCCATACTTGGTAAATCATCATGAATTAGTGAATATGTGTGAATTAATTCAATGCAGCAGGCTAATGGCAATACCCTTTCAGGATTTCCACCTAAACCTTCACATACAGAAAGAGAAAGAACAGGACGAATCCTTTTGCCTCCTGCAAATAAACTATATTTCATTGCAGAAACAATTACATCCGGGGCATTTTCAACCTTGATTATATCATCAAGGTAATTATTGATCATTATCCGTTTCTTTTCATACAGCCCTTTAAAATCCATTCTATTCCTCCTCAGGATTAAACTTCTCTTCTGTAAACTTACCCTGGGTGTTTTTCATAACTACATTTACTTTTTTTTCAGCTTCTTCTAGCTTACCATTACAAAATGCAGCAAGCTCCATTCCTTCTTGAAATAACTTGATTGATTTTTCAAGCTGAAGGTCCTTGCCCTCCATTTCCTCTACAATCTCTTCAAGTCTCTTAATTGCTTCCTCAAATTTTATATTTACTTTTTTATTTTCCATAAACTTCCCTCCGATATTTCAACAACTTTGCAATCTAGGAATCCATCCTGCATAAATACTTTTATACTGTCCTCTTCTTCAAGCAGTTTAACACTGCTTATAACCCCTTCATCTCTTAC
>JARDZI010000044.1 GCA_029240935.1 Clostridiales bacterium | reverse complement strand
TAAGACATATAAAGCTCATTTCACCAGTTGGAGAGTGGTGAATTAGCCACTCTTAGTTAAGTGAGCCTTCACGCCGGGTCGTATTCATAACAATGACAACTTGTGATATCTGATGTGGCTGGCACCAGAAGACCAATAACCCCACTTCTGTTAATAAAATAAAAGTAGGCTAGTACTTTGTACTTGCCTACTTTATAATTATATAAAATTTTTACACAACTGATGGTTCCCAGACATATTCACCTCTTTCGAATCTGCCAACATCAAGCTTAGAGATGTCAATAAAGGTTTTTTCTCCAAGTATGTATTCTGCCATTAGTCTTCCTGTTACAGGACCCATCATAAATCCATGTCCACTAAAGCCGGTTGCCATATAATAGCCCTCTAGATCTGGATGTCCTCCCATTATTGGCTGGCGATCCGGAGTAAGCTCATAAAGTCCTGACCATTGTCTTACAACCCTTAAATCCTTCAACAATGGAAGGATAGTTGTAATTTTTTTAGCCATTACCTCAGCGAATTCCCAACCGGAATCAGTATTGAAGCTCTGTGGTTCATTTGGATCTCCATAACCAGCTATTATACTTCCATGAGGTGTTTGCTGTATATAAAAGTTAAGTGAAAAGGACATAACCATAGGTCCCAGTATTGGGTTTACAGGTTCTGTTACAAGTATTTGATGTCTTTCCGCATAATTTGGAAGCTTTATTCCACACATCTCTGCAATTTCCTGTGCATATCCACCTGCTGCATTTACAACCTTTGATGTTGATATATCACCTTTGTTTGTCTCAACTCCTACTATTCTTCCTTTTTCAACCTTCATTCCTGTAACCTCAGTAAAAGTATTTATCTCAACTCCCAATCTCTTAGCCCCATCTGCAAATGCCTGAACTACATGAAATGGATTTGCATGCCCATCCTTTTTACAGAATGCTCCAGCAATTATTCCATCTGTATTTAGATATGGAACTATTTCCTTTGCTTCATCAGTTGTAATAAGTTTGGATGGTATATCCAGGCTATTTTGAAGTTCAATATTTTTTCTAAATTGATTTACTTCCTTATCTGTTGATGCAAGAAGCAGATATCCTCCCTGCTTGAATTCGCAATCTCTTTCATATCCTAATTCTTCATTTATATTTTCAAAAAAATTAATACTTTCCCTTGATAATATGCAGTTCATCTCGGTTCCCCACTGGCTTCTAATCCCAGCACCACATCTACCTGTTGAACCACTTGCTAAGTATCCTTTTTCTATGAGAACTATATTTTTTACACCCTTTTTAGCAAGATTATAAGCAATGGCTACACCACTTATTCCACCACCTATAATTACAATCTCAGCGGATTTCTTCATTTTTATCTTCACCTGCCTTTGCAAGTAGTTCTAACTTAATATTCTTGGTTGGAGGTCTAAAAGTAGGCATTTCAACTTCTGCAGGACGAATGCCCCTTGCCCTTGCAATTTCAGCTATTATTAGAGGAGTACAGGTCTTACCTCCACATGGTCCCATGCCAAGCCTTGAGATTCTTTTTATTTCATCAACAGTCTGATATCCCTGGCGAATTAAGTCTCTTACTTCCTCAAGTGTTATATCACTGCATCTGCAAATCATTGTTTTACCTGGCATAAGCTCCCTCCTCCATTTTAAAGTTTCTAACATCCATTGCTAAGGACTTATCAACCTCAAGCCATATTAGTGAGGTTCTATTTTGATTTTTACCTGTTTGAACTCTTACAACCTTTCCATCTCCAATTGAAACTCCCTCCCTGTTTAATGCCCTTACTATAAGTCCCTCAGCAGGAATAGGAATAAACTCATATGGAATTTTTATTAATGCTTTGTCCTTTGAATAATTATAGTCAACTATGAATATGGCAAGTCCCGGACAAGCAATTGCGCATATTCCACAGCCATTACAAATTTCATAATCAATTTGAGGTCTTTCATTAATATCGATCATTTCTTTTATTGCCCCTCTAGGGCATTTTGTATAACATGGATTACAGGGTATTTCCTGAAAGCATTCAATAACTGCAACAGGACCTCTATTTAGCCTCTCCAATTCTGGGGTTATACTTCTAATATCATCTAATGTAGGAACGCCAGTTTTTCTTAGCATTTTCCATCCTCCTATGCCAATTGTTCAAGGCCCTTTCTTATTTTTTCACCAACAGGACCTGCTCTTAATATCCTAAGGTCTTCAGTAGCTTCCTTTACTAATTCCTCTGCTTTTTCAATGTTAAGTCCAAGGCTCATAACAGCAGCTGCTCCAGCAAGCCTTCCCTCAACCATAGCTGCGCTTGCCTCTTCAACTCCAGAAACATCTCCAGCAACAAAAACTCCTGAAACTGTTGTTTCTAAGCTTTCATTTCTAACTGGAACATGTCCTCCGAACTCAGGTATATATTTCATTTCACAGCCAACCTGCCATAATAATTCTCCAAGTGGTGTAAGACCAACTGCAATACAAATTACATCCACATTGAATACCCTTTCGCTGCCCTCTACAGGCTTCCAGTTTTCATCAAGCCTAACTACAGTGGCTCTTTCAACAGAATCCTTGCCATAGGCTGATTTAATAGTATGTGAGGTTAATATTGGAATGCCCAATCTTCTAATCTTTGCTGCGTGTACCAGGTATCCTCCTATATTAGGTGCAGCATCTATAATTGCCTTAACATTAACACCTGCCTGCATTAATTGATAACTTACAATAAGTCCAATATTTCCTGCCCCTACCATAAGTACATTATTTCCCGGAACAACTCCATGCTGGTTCATTAATGTCTGAACTGCACCTGCGCCATATATTCCAGGTAAATCATTGTTTGGGAATGCTAGAAACTTTTCTCCGGCACCTGTAGCTACAATAGTTCTATCTGCTTTAATCTTTATGTATTTCTTTTCATCTACCTCAGCAGATATAATCTTGTCCTCTTTATAAAAACCCAAGGCAGTTGTATTATATAGAAATTCAACATTAGGGTTGTCCTTAAGTCGTTCAAATAAAATTTTGGCAATATCCACTCCTCTAGTAGATGCATGCTCCTTTTGGGAGCCAAAAAACTTATGAGTTTGCTTTACTAGCTGACCACCAACCTGTGGATTTCTATCGATTATAAGTACTTTTGCTCCAAGGCTTGATGCTGCTATTGCTGCAGATAGCCCAGCAGGACCTCCTCCTATAATTGCAACTTCAGTCCTAATCATCTTAAATCACCTTTTCCTTCTTGAGTTTCTACTACCATTCCCTGGCACAACTTTTCAGTACAAACTCTGACATTTGGCTTTCCGTCAACCCTCATTAAACAGGAAGAACAATTTCCAATAGCACAATAAAAACCTCTTGGCCGCTTTTTGTCATGGCTGTGACCTAAAACCCTTATACCTGCAGCATGTAAAGCAGCAGCAATCGGTTCTCCCTCACAGCCTATTAAAGTCTTTCCATCAAAGGTGAATTGTACTTCTCTTCCCTTTTCAAATGTAAGAATTGGATGTTCTTTGATCCTCATAGACGTCACCTCACTAAAATTTAATTTTTAAAAAGGCATTTATGATAAAATAGAATGTACTTGATAAGATAAAAAATATTGCAATTTTTTATAATAAAAAATTTATATGAAATTTCTATATATAATCCATTAAAGCTTTCACATTGTAATGGCAGGCTGACTGGATTCTGCAATGAGCAGGTGTGGAAGCCTGACACTACATTTTACATTTTACATTTTACATTTTATATTTTACATGTGTGATTTCTTTAATACAGCATATGTACTTGATTATTATTTTGTTGAAATGCATAGTCGAATGTGTGAATAATTTATAATATATAATGAACTTTATCACCAATATTAATTCTAACTAATTCCAGCTAAATTTACAATATATAATATTACAAAAAACTAATATATTGTAAATTTATAGTCGTAATTGGTATATATTACCTTTATTTCATTCTTTTTCTGTTAAGAAGTTGTGATTGACAAGAAGATGGATATTGTTCTCCTTTTGAATTGCAAGAGATCCGACCCTCTGTTCAGGATGACACTGCCTCAGGCAGGCTCTTCCATACTAATCACCACGCGGTTGCACCGCACAAAAAATCATGAATCTTGTAGGGGCGAACAGTGTTCGCCCGAGGGCACTATGAATTTAGGCTATCCTTGCATCATAGTGCGTAAAACGGGCGAACACTGTTCGCCCCTACGGTTAGGTGAATGAGGGAAGTTTGATATAGTAAAGAATCAAAAAAATGGTGCCAATAACCAAAAGCTATGGGAGAACACTGTTACCCAATAGAGATTGGTTATTGGCACCTTTGAAACCTATATAATCATAGTAAATAAAAGGTATATAAAGTGTGCAGAAACTCCTGCTGCAAATCCACCAATAGTATGACTTATTATTGCCTTATTGGTAAATTCTCTTGAATCTAATGCATCCATCATAGCAATGTGCGTACTTAAGTATCCACTCCAGCACATTCCCATGGCTGTAAACACTGCTATCTCATTTGCTCCTATAAGACCAGCTTTTAGGAATTTTGGAACCAGTCCTATTGCAGCACCAACTGCCCCTAGAGAAGTTATTGGAAATGCAATAGCTTCAGGGTTTTTGAAACCAAGTAGAGGTTCCAATATAAAGCTGATTTTACTTCCAAGCCAAGGTAGAACCTTTACACCTTCATATGCAGCACCAGTATAGGTTCCAGCTTCTGAAGGGCCATTTGTTAGCATCATTACAAAGGTACTTATAATAAGCACTCCTGGAATAATGGATAATCCCATTTCTACTCCTGATTTTCCTCCGTCAAGAAGTGACTCAAGGAACCTTTGAAATATACTGCCTGTCCTAACTTCTCTATACTTCAAAATGTCATATTGGTTATTGCCATCCCCAGCCATAGCAGTTTTACCAAATTCTTTTTTTGTATGCCTCATCATCAATCTTACACTTACAACGCTTCCAAACATTGCACCAATATTACCAATTATGGCAGGAATAATAAAATTTTCTCCATGCAGCGCCTGTGCCATCATGAAAGTAGTTACAATCAATCCCATTCCAAATGCAGTTCCAAGGTTTGTAAGTGGTGGTACCTGATATTTTTTAAAATATTTTATAAAGCTCTTATCCTTAGCAAGTGTTATTATTGCAGGGTTGTCCGATAAATATGTAGTCAGTATGCCAACAGATGCAGCACCTGGTAGATCGTATAATGGTTTCATAAGTGGAGATAATATTTTATTTATTAGAGCAATTACTCCAAATTCACTCATCAAAGCACCAACAGCACCAGCTAAAACTGCAACTGCCATAATAAAGAACACAGTATTTAGCAGCAGATCATGGGCGGTTGCCATCATAGTTTTAAACATATTCGCTATACCCATGGCATTTCCAACCAATCCAAAAAATACAATTATACCTATTAGCCATAAAAAAGACTCCAAGTTAACTGCCTTCACTACTTTTCTGTTTTCCATTGCTTATTCTCCATCCCCATAATAATTATAATTTATTTTTAACTATTTCTAATAAACATTCTTTACTTGTGGTTCCACTCTTTAAGATCACATCACATTTTTCCTTAACTTTACTTACAAAGTCAGGATCCTTAATACTTGGTAAATTAATTTTTACATTTAATATTGCAGCTTCAAGTCCTGTTAGGGCTATAAGTGCACCTACTCCTGCATCAGATATAGCATTTGCATTACCATACTTTACTGCAATTTCAAGCAGAGTAAATATGTCCAAAGTTTTTTCAGCAACTTTAAGAGGCACAAGGGTTGCCTTTTTATATGCTTCTTGTATTTTATTACTTCTCAGTGCCTTTTCCTCCTCGGTTTCCTTTGGAAGCTTAAATCCAGCCATAACCTCATCAAATGCCTCTGTATCCTCATCCATTAGGGATAAAAATTCTTCCTTCATATTACCTGCTTCAGTAATACCCTTATCAATTTTCATTTTTGTATCATCATCATATGCCAGGTATGCCTTTTTACCAACAGTAAGATTAAATACCATACTTGCTAGTGATGCTGCCAGAGTCGATGATAATGCAGCAATAGAGCCTCCACCTGGTGCTGGAGAATTTGATGCTAATTCATTTGCAAAATTCTCTATGGTTAACTTTTTCATTTCCCTCATAATATTCCTCCACTATTGTCTTTCTTTATCTTTAATAACTATCTTTCCATCCTTAATAACAGTAGCCACGTGATTTATACCAAAATGGTATACAATGTAGTTTTCATTTGGAGCATCCATAATAATTATATCTGCTTTTTTGCCTTTTTCAATACTTCCTACTATATTTCCTCTGTTGATTGCATGTGCAGAATTTATTGTCATGGCGCTAATAACCTCCTGTGGAGTCATACCCATTCCCATTGAAGCAAATACCATTATACTCTGTAGGGACTCAGTTGGACAAGTTCCTGGATTATAATCAGTTGCAAGAGCCACTGGCATACCTGCTTCAATCATCTTTCTAGCTCTAGCATATCTACCAAGCCTTAGATAAAAAGAGGTACCTGGTAAAAGAACTGGAATTACTCCTGCATTCTTCATTTCTTCAATTCCTTCATCACTAGCAGCAACTAAATGCTCTGCTGAAACTGCACTAAGCCTTCCTGCAAGCTGTGCACCACCCATTGGTTCAATTTCATCAGCATGAAGCTTTATCTTCAGTCCAAATTCCTTGCCCTTTAATAAAATACTTTCACTTTCTGAAACTGAAAATACTCCCTCCTCGCAGAAACAATCTATAAACTCTGCAAGCTGGTTTTCAGCAATATATGGAATAATTCTATCTATCATTAAATTAATGTAGCCTTCCTTATCAGATTTATATTCTGTTGGAACAGCATGTGCACCCATATAGGTTTTTACAATATCAATTGGATGCTTGACATTCTTTAATACCTCTAAGCTCTTTACCTCATCCACAAAATTAAGTCCATAGCCTGATTTAGCTTCAACCGTAGTAGTTCCCCACTGAAGCATCAAATCCAGACTGGACACAACCTTGTCAGTTAATTTTTCAAAGGATGCAGCCCTTGTAGCACTAACAGTACTTAATATTCCTCCACCTGATTTTAGTATGTCAATATATGAGGCTCCCTTAAGCTTTAATTCTAGCTCATTTTCCCTGGAACCATAATGTACTAGATGGGTATGTGGATCCACAAGTCCTGGCATTACAAGCCTTCCTTCTGCATCAATTATCTCTGTATGCCTGACTTTAAATTCTTCACCTTCTCCATATCCAACATCAGTTATGATTCCATTGTCAACTGCAACGAATCCATTCTCAATTACTCCTAAGTCCTGCATTTCTGCTCCCATTTTAGGACCATTGGATTTACAAGTAATTATTCTGGCATTTTTAATTAAAATATCTGCCATTATAGCACCTCTATTCAGCTACGCGCTTTTCTAATATTTGATCCATGCTAAAGTTTTCAATTTGAAGATAGTACTCAGCAGCGTCTATTAGTGACTTCATTGGAACAAGTCCAATTACTTCACTTCCAACAACAGGCACCCCATATCTATTTGCTTCCATTTTCACCATCTCATAGGCTCTATATACTGCAGTTTTTTCATAATTAACCAGATTCATTGATACCTGTACAATTCCTCTGTCCTCAAGCTTTACTCCCATTGCCTTAACAAACCTTAAGCCTCCACCTATGAATCTTACCTTCTTAGCAATGCTGTCAGCAATCTCCAAATTATTTGTGCCAAGGTTTACATTAAATGCAACAAGAGGTACTCTAGCTCCAACTGCAGTACATCCACTTTTGACATTCATCTGGATTGGACCAAAGTCAGGTTTCCATTCAGTCTTCTTTATCTTCTCGAAGAAGCCCTCATATTGTCCCTTTCTAACCTCTGCAAGGTTTTTTCTATCAACAGTTGAGGCAGCATCCTCATACAAATAAACAGGAATATTCAACTCCTCACCAATTCTTTTTCCAACTCTTTTTGATAACTCTATGCATTCCTCCATCGTAACATCACTTATTGGAATAAATGGAACAACATCAGTTGCACCCATTCTTGGATGCTCTCCATGATGAACTGACATATCTATCAATTCTGCAACCTTTGATGCAAGGTTAAATGCTGCCTTTTCAACTCCCTCAGGAGTTCCAACCATTGTAACAACAGTTCGGTTATGATCTGCATCTGATGAGTAGTCAAGCAGCTTAACACCCTCTGCTTTTCTAACCTCTTCAACTACTGCTTCAATTACTGATTTATTTCTACCTTCTGAAAAATTAGGTACACATTCAATTAGCTTTGCCATTTTTTACAACCTCCTCTATTTAAGCTCTCCAACCTTTTCACTTACAACCCTTAATAGCTCCCCTGTTGAAATCAAATCACTTGATTTATTAATTTCAACATACATTATTCTATCATCCTCAAAGGGTACCACATGCTCTCTCATTAAATCATAGGCTGGCTGAGTTCCCTCCCCAAGCTTACCTTCACCTCTTAAATAAATTGCCTGTGCGGATGCCAAATACTCAATTCCAAGAACCTTAGTAACGTTGTACAGAATACTTCTTGCCTTTCTAGCAGCAATTGTTCCCATACTCACATGGTCCTCTTGATTTGCAGAGGATGGTATTGAATCAACAGATGCAGGATGGGCTAAAATCTTATTCTCTGATACAAGTGCTGCTGCCGAATACTGAGCTATCATAAATCCAGAATTAAGCCCACCCTTTCTTGTAAGAAATGGTGGAAGATCATTTAGTTGATAATTCACAAGCCTCTCAACCCTTCTTTCAGACACATTAGCAAACTCTGAAAGAGCAATACCTAAAAAATCCATAGCAAGCGCTAATGGCTGACCATGAAAGTTTCCGCCTGATATAACCTTCTCCTCATCTTCGAAAATTAATGGATTATCTGTTGCTGAATTAATTTCAATTTCTATAACCCCTTTAACATAATCAATTGCATCCTTGCTGGCTCCATGAATTTGAGGTATACACCTTAATGAATATGCATCCTGAACCCTAATTTCTCCCTGTCTTGTAGTCAAGGTACTGTTTTTTACCAATCTTAATAGATTTTCTGCACATTTTATTTGTCCAACCTGTGGTCTCACCTCGTGAACTCTATAATAATAAGCATCGGTTATTCCCCTTAAGCCTTCTAGAGTCATGGAAGATATTATATCAGCACACTTGCTTAGATTCATAGCATCATATACTGCCAAAGCTCCAATTGCTGTCATAACCTGTGTTCCATTTATCAATGCAAGACCTTCCTTTTCCACCAATTCAACTATTTCAATTCCAGCCCTGTTCATTGCATCTCTGCCACTTAGTCTTTCTCCTTTGTAATATGCAGAACCCTCTCCAATCATTACTAACACCATATGTGATAGTGGTGCTAGGTCTCCACTTGCACCAAGTGACCCCTTTTCATAAATAACTGGGGTAACTCCTTTATTTAACATTTCTATAAGAGTCATTACAGTGGAAACTCTTGCCCCAGAATAGCCCTTTGAAAGCGCATTTGCTCTCAGAAGCATTATAGCTCTAACTATTTCTTCATCAAGTTCATCACCAACACCACAGGCATGGGATATAATAAGATTCCTTTGAAGCTTTTTTGTATCTGACCTGGAAATCACTACATCAGAAAATTTACCAAAACCTGTTGTTATTCCGTATTCTATTCTTCCTTCATCAACAAATCTATCTACCAATTTCCTAGCCTTAACAATTCTTTTTTCTGCTTCCTTATCTAATTCTACTACATATCCTTTTCTAGCAACATTTACTATGTCATCAATAGTTAACCTATTACCATCAATAGAAACTTTCCTCATTGGTTTTCCTCCTGTTTGAATTATTTTATTAAATTACATATATTTTCACAATTTCAATTATAACACTTAACATTTTATCTTTATAGGGAGTAAATTGTCTGAATATTTTTTACATATTAGCACGGTAAAGCATTATCAAAGATTTCATCATAATATAAAGCTAATATTCTTTAATAACAATTTACAGTCTTTTACAAAGATACCACATAGGAGTATAATATTTTCAATTATAATTATTATTATAAATATGATTGGAGGGATACATTTTGACTACAATAGTGCTTCACAAATCCACTGATAGGAAATTCATACTAATTGGTACCGGTTATGAAACACCGAATAAATCCAATTACATTGAACCACTTTATGGAAGCCTCCATAGAAATCGGAATCATTGTGCAATGGAAATGGCAACAGTGTGTGACAGAGAAGGACATATAAGCTTTATATCCCCAGAGGAGCTAATTGTTCTTGAAATAGACGGTGTATCTCCATCTCAAATCATAGTATAAACCAGTACCATCTGTCATTAATATTAAAGTCAATACCAGCGTCAGTGTCATCCTGAACGTAGTGAAGGATCTTATGTGATCCCTAGGCAAGATCCTTCACTGCGTTCAGGATGACAAGTTCTGCATTCAGGAACACAAAAAATCAGGGTAGATATTATTCTACCCTGATTTTCTTATTTTACTAATTTACTCAACAGTAAATGGAATTTCTCCTAGATAGCTGTCACAGTTCATACCTGTAAATGCTGTTTTAGAATTTTCAAGTCCAGCACGCTTTACAAATACTTTTAATTTATAATTTCCAGGCTCTGAGATTGGGAGTCCTAAAGTAAAGGTTTCATTTCCGTAGGGCTTCCATTGTGAGTAATATCTATCACCTGTAGTCCATAAATCATGATAAACTTTGGTTTCATCATCCCACAACATTACCCTGTACTGCACTCTGCCACCATAGTTTGGCGCGTTGAGCTTAAAGGCTACCCTATCCCCTGCTTTGTACTCTACAACTGGAGATGCTAGTTTGATTTCTGGAATAACAATTTTTGAGGTACTATTATTTACTAATGATAATAATGATGCTTTGCCTATTATATACTTATATGCATTCCAGTATTCCTCACCCTTAATATCATTCAAATTTATTTCAAAATCCTTATTTTCTAATGCTACACTTATGTATTTTCCAGGAACTGATGTATTTTTTGAATTTCCAAGCAGCAATTCAGCTGCAAGCAGTGAATCTATATCCTCTATTTCTATGTTAGGAGATATTCCAACCTTATTTATGACATTTCCTAGTGGTGAAAGAAACCTCATGGTTGTAGTTTTAAGTGCACTTCCATCTTCAAACTCATATAGACTCTGTGCAACTCCCTTACCATATGAATTTTCACCAATAAAATAAGCCTTATCATAATCCTTCACAGCTGCTGCTAATATTTCTGAAGCACTTGCACTGTATTCATTTATTAAAAATACAACAGGCTTATCTATTAATTCATCATGACTAAACCCAGCTAGTTCCTCTTTATTCCCACTTTTATCCTCAACAACCATTGCAGTTTTATTTCCAATGAAATAACCAGCAATATCAAGTGCAGCATGCATATATCCACCAGGATTATTTCTTAAGTCAACTATATAGCTGTCTGATCCTTGATACTTTAAGTTTTTTAAAACCTCATTAAAAAGCTTTGATGTATCACTTCCAAAAGACTCTAATTTTATATATCCAATATGCTTATTTAACACACTTCCTGTTACAGATGGAGTCTGTATCTCTTTTCTAACAACACTAAAATCTAATATACTTTCTCCACGCTTAATCTGAAGCTTAACAAAAGTGCCTTCTTCACCTTTTATCAAACTAACAGCTTCCTCATTGGAAAGTCCTTCAAGTGAAGTACCATTTGCAGAAATAATTATATCCTCTGGCTTTATACCAACACCTTCAGCAGGAGCTCCTTCAATAAGTGAAACCACCTTTACCCCAGCAGGAACCATTTCAAGGTGAATACCAATTCCAACAAATTTCATGTCTATTTGATCCTTAAAAGAGTTATAATCCTTAGCAGTAAAATACTGAGTATAGGGGTCTCCTAATAGCTTAACCAAATCCTCAATGTTTTGTGTATCATATACCTCTGTTGGTACATCTTCTATATAATCCTGTCTTATTATCTGCTTTATTCTACTTAAGGTAGTATTAGAAACAGATGCATTTGCATTGATTATAAACAAATTAAATACAAGTATTAGAGCTAAAAAACTTGTAGAAAGCCTTACCCACTTTTTGTTATTATTCATCAAATCATCCCCTCAACATGGATTATTATATATCTATTAGTATATCACAAGGGAAGCCTTTTACATACCAACCATCAAATCAAAAAGCATTTTACCAGCTACTGCAAGGGACATTGTAATAAATATAGGTTTAATAAATTTTGCACCTTTTTTTAATGCGAATATAGTTCCAAGTCTTGCTCCAAAAATCATAACAATTGCCACAGGTATTCCATATAAATAATTTATTTTCCCCTGTACAGCAAAAAGTATAAGGGCTGTTATATTGCTTACAAAGTTCATTACCCTGGCATTTCCTCCAGCATTTATAAAGTCAAATCCAAATATACTAATAAGTCCAAAAATTAGAAAGGAGCCTGTCCCAGGTCCGAAGAAGCCATCATAGAAGCCAATCACAAATGCTAGAATTATTCCTAATAAAATATTAGCTTTTGTAAGCTTCCTAAATTTATCCTCCTGGCCAATTCTCTTTGAAAATAAACTGTATAATCCTACAGCTAAAACTAAAACAAGTACAAGAGGTTTTAAATATCTCGAATCTATCATAAGTGCAGCATTTACTCCTAATCCTGATCCAATCAATGTAAATGGGAGCAAATATTTTAGAAGTTTAAAATTCACCTTGCCAGAAGCCGCATACTTAATGGAACTTGTACAAGCTGCTGCAGTTGATGAAAACTTATTAGTTCCTAATGCAAAGTGCATTGGAACTCCTGCAGCTATAAGAGCTGGTAAGCTTATAAGTCCTCCTCCACCAGCAATTGAATCAACAAATGCTGCAACAAAGCCTGCTATACATAATAAAACAATTGTTATTGTCACATTATCACCTACCTCATAAAATACTATTATATTCTATCACATTACAAAAGGTACCTGCAAACACCGGGTACCCTTTGTATAAAAATAAATTATATAACTTCAATTTTCTTTAATCTTAATGTTGTTGCAAAGGCAAAGATTATGCACCCTATAATAACAAAAATTATTGGATATGTAATTCCCTCTGTGGAAAATGCTGCTGCAGAGGTTATCAGCTTATATGGAGAATATGCTTTAAACACTTTAAGACCTGCGAATGCAGAAGTAAGATAGTTAGTCAGTAATACTATTATTCCTGCAACAATTCCCTTTTTAAACAAGCTGCTTACATAGGTTAGCAACATTAAAAAAAATGCGTAGTATAAGCAAATTAGAATACTAGAAGTCATATATGAATTTAAACTAATATTAGCACCTTCAAACATTATTCCTATATAAAAATAACTTATTACAGCACCAAGCATTATGAGAATTGATAGGGTTAATATATAATGCAGTGCCTTAGCTGATACAATCTGCCAAGGTCTTGCTCCTTTTAAATAGGGAAATGTAAGTCTTGATGCTGAAATTTCCTCACTCATTATTCCAGAAAGTCCAAAGAAAATAAAAATTGAAGATGTTTCAAAAATATCATTTGAATAACTTGAATAAACCATTTGTTTAGTTACTTTAAAAAGAGTATTAATATCTCCTTCAAATTGTCCCTTTAGAATAACAGGTAAAAGCTTCATCATTATTGGTGATGCTATGCCAGCGAAAACAACTGTGCCAACTGCTAAAAGCAAATATCTATATTGTCTTAAAGACTCCATTATTTCTTTTTTAAAATACGCTTTAAATGTCCCCATCATTCTTCACCATCCTCATAAATATATCCTCAAGGTTATTTTTCCTGAGCTGGAAGGACAGAATATGGTTATCTTCTATAGGAAGCTCCTTGAGCAGTCTGCTGTTTGCAGTATTTATGTCCTTTACATAAACACTAAGTTTTTTACTTCCTTCCATTTGAACATTTTGCACCCAATCAAGTCTTGTTAGTGCATCACTAATACTGCTGCATTTTTTCTCAAATTCCATGTCATATATTGGTTGGATATATTTATTCTTTAATTCCTCAAGTTTATCAGAAAGTATGATTTTTCCCTGATGAAGAATACTAACCTCATCACACACTCTTTCCACATCACTTAAAATATGTGAAGATAAAAAGACTGTTATATTCTGTTCCTTTAATCCTTCTATCAAATCCATCATTTCCATTCTACCACCAGGATCCAGTGCAGAGGTAGGCTCATCAAGAAACAATATCTCAGGGCGGTTAAACATTGCAATTGCTACCCCAAGTCTTTGCTTCATACCCCTGGAATATCCACCAACCCTTCTCTTTGCAGCATCCTTTAATTTCACAAGTTCAAGAAGTTCATCAATTCTGTATTTAATTTTGTCATGTTTATAACCGCTTATTTCTCCTAGAAAACTTAAATATTCATATGCATTCATATAATTATAAAACACGGGGTTTTCAGTCAAATATCCAATTTTTTTAATCAATTCAAATCGATTTGCCTTAAAATCCTTACCATTTATATATATTTCTCCCCCATTATAATCAATTAAGCCAGTAAGAATATTCATAGTAGTTGATTTTCCAGCACCATTCTGTCCAAGGAAACCATATACAGTTCCCTTTTTTATTTCAAAACTTATTTCCTTTAAAACCTCGAATTTACTATAGCTCTTTTTTAGATTGACAACCTTAAGCATTTTAATACTTCTCCCTTCCAACTACAAGAAAGATAATTGGCCCTGCTAGATTGAAAAATATAATAACAAGAGCCCATCCCCACTTAGGCAGGTATTTCACATTATCCTTAGCCAGGCGAAATAAAGCAAATATAACTAATCCTAATTGTATAATTATTATTGGCAACAACATCATTATAATTTGAGATATGTTTAATTCATTCATACTTGTTTCTCCTTCAAACTATTATTACATTCTGGGCAAAACTTCCAATCCTTTTCTATCTTTATTCCACAGTTAGGGCAGGATTCTCTTAACTTGTTTCCACAATATGGGCATAACCTTCCACCCTTTTTAATTCCTTTCCCGCAATATTTACATTTTTCATGGGTTATTCCCATAACTAAAAGATAAATAATTAGTGAACTAGGAAATTGTATTAGCCCAAGTAATCCCCATAGCCAATAATATTTTTCTCCTCTTTTTCTTGCATCTAAAAAAATCCAAGTACCCTGTGCTATAACTATTAGCACAGCTGGAAATACTAATAAAACTGTAAATTTACTCATCTTTCTACCTCCTTCATTTTTCTATTTATTATCAAAGGTATAAGAACTAAGGGCATATTAAAATACACAAATATTTGCATATATAATAATATCCTTATTCCAAAATATAATCCTAACCCCACAAATGGAATTAGTATACTCAAAGCTGCAAATACAAAGGAGAAGATTTCAAAATTTTTCTTTTTCTCCACTTTAATTTTTTCTGCTATATTTATAATATTGAATAAATCATTAGGCATTGATAAATTATCCGACTCTAATATGTCTAGTTTTTTAGAAGCAGCGTATAATTTATTTCTAAACTCTAAACATTCAGGACAATTCTCAATATGCTCATTTATATTAGTGGCTGCTGCCCACTGGGTCACGGGAAGTTTAGCATTTACTTCCTTGTCATAAAACTCATCAATAAGTAACTTTTGAATTTCATCACATTTTTTCATTTTATATAATCTTTCTCCTTTCCATCTCGATAATAATGGTTTTAATACTATTATGGAGCCTAGATCGCACAGTACCAATTGGAATACCTAGAATCTCTGCAATTTCCTCGTACTTGTATCCATGATAGTGTTTTAATATGAATACAATTCTTTTTTCATAGTTGAGTCCCTGTAACACATCGATTATTTCCTTGTACCCAATATTACCTAGTGCCATTTCCTCAGGTCCTGTGTCCTTACACTCCATTGACTCATCAATAATTTCTGTGTTTTTATTTTTTCTTAAATTATCTCTATATTGATTTGTTGCTATTTTTATAAGCCAGCTGGAAAACTTA
>JARDZI010000335.1 GCA_029240935.1 Clostridiales bacterium | reverse complement strand
TTGACACTTGCCACGTGCCTGGCACTATTACACATTAGCCTTGCTCCAAAAGGTTGGAATCAGCAGTAGTAGTATTGGATATATTTCGATTCTTCCTATTATCATACCAAAAGAAAGTACAATCTTGCTTAAGACGGACAAATCAGCGTAATTACCCATAGGGCCTACCAAGCCTAAGCCTGGTCCTATGTTTCCCAGAGTTGCCGCAACTGAGGATATGGTTGTTGCCATATCAAAGCCGTCCAGGGAAACTACTAATACAGCTAATACATAAAGAAACATATACATACAAAAATATGTTAAAATCTCTGATAGGGTTTTCTCATTAACAGCCTTTCCATTAAACTTTACAGTGTAGACAGCCCTTGGATGGATTATTCTCATTAGATCTCTTTTCATAATCTTAAATAGAAGAAGTATTCTAACATTCTTTATTGCCCCGGCTGTGGAGCCTGCGCACCCACCAATAAACATTAATAGTAGCAATATCGTCTTGCTGAATCCTGGCCATAGATTAAAATCCGTAGTTGAATAACCTGTAGTAGTTATTATTGATGAAACCTGAAAGGCAGCATGTCTAAGTGATTCCCAAAAGGATTTAAAAAAGGTTCCATTAATATTAAAGGAAATAAGAAGGATTGATACCAAAACTATGGAACCATATAACCTAAACTCTTCATCCTTAAAAAGGCCTCTAATATTCCCCTTTATTACCTGATAATATAGTGCAAAGTTTGCTCCGCATATAAACATAAACAGGGTAATAATAATATCAACGGCTACATTATTGTATGCCCCAACACTTAAGTTTTTAATTCCAAAGCCTCCGGTTCCAACAGTACCAAAGGTATGGAGTGCAGCATCATATAATGGCATACCCGCTAACATTAATAAAATAATTTGCATTATAGTAATAACAATATATATTCCATAAAGAATCTTAGCAGTTTGCCTAAGCTTAGGAACCAGCTTCCCTGGATCAGGTCCTGGACTCTCTGCCTTCATTATCTGCACAGATCCTATACCAATTGTTGGAAGTATGGCCATTGTCAGAACCAATACTCCCATACCACCAATCCAGTGTGTAAAGCTTCTCCAAAACAAAATGCCATAGGGTAATATTTCAACATCTCTTAGAATACTTGACCCTGTTGTGGTAAACCCGGAACTTGCTTCAAAAAAAGCGTCAACTAATGATGGAATACTGCCGCTGAACGCAAAGGGTAGAGCCCCAAAAAAAGATATTAAAATCCACCCAATTGCTGTAATTGCAAAGCCATCACGTGCATATAGCTTCTTGTTCTTAGGCTTTATTAATAATGCCAAGGAACCTAAAATACCAGTCAAAGCAATTGTGTAAACAAAGGACATCACATCATTTCCCCTATACCCTATTGCTACTATAAGGGAAGGAACCATTGCAATTGCCTCACATATTAATAATATTCCCAAATTTTTTAATACCATTGCGTAGTTCATTCTGTAATCCTCCACTTATCGTAGCCACAAGGTCATAAAGGCTTGATATATTTTTATCCTTTGAAATAATAATAATTCTATCACCCTTTTTTATAACGTCATTTCCATGTGGAACAACCACTTCGTTATTTCTTACAATAGTTGCAACTATTATATTACCAGGTATCCCAAGCTCTCTAAGAGGTCTATTTAAAAGGACATTAGCTTCGCTTACTACAAATTCCATTATTTCCGCCTTACCATCAATTATCCTTAAAAGTGATTCTACTGCCTTACCCCTGACATACTTCAATATCTGGTTTGTGGTTATAAGCTTAGGACTAATGATACTATCTATTCCTAATTCCTTAACGATATTAATATAGTTAGTCCTACTTATTTTAGTAATTATCTTTTTTACACCCAGTCCTTTTACTATAAGTGATGACATGAGATTTTCCTCATCCATTCCTGTAACTGCAATAAATCCATCCATGCCATTAATATTCTCAGAGCGTAATACCTCTTCATCAGTACCGTCCCCATTTATAACCAATGTGTTTGGAAGTAGGTCCGATAGCTCAAGACATCTTTCCTTGTTAATTTCTATTATCTTAGTCCTAATACCCATCTCTTCTAGTAATCTTGTCAAATAGTAGGTAATTCTTCCTCCACCCAATATCATTACATTCTTAATCTTTTGAGGGGATTTCCCATATACCTTGCAAAAATTATATACACTAGAAGGCTTTCCAATAATATAAATATCATCATTTATTTCAATTTTAATATCACCATTTGGAACTATAACCTCATCATTTCTTATGATTACACCTACCAAAACAGTGGATTGTGTTTCCCTATCAATATCCCTAATGCTTTTCCCCACCATGCTCATTTCTGGTGTTACCTTTAGTTCAATCATTCTTACTCTGCCCTTTGCAAAGCTTTCCACATTTATGGCAGTTGAGAAGCTAAGTGTTCTAGCTATTTCTTCAGCTGCAGCATGCTCAGGATTAATTACAACATCAAGACCCAGCTGTTCCTTTAGTAGAGAAAGCTCATGTGCATACTCAGGATCTCGCACTCTTGCTATGGTACGACGAACTCCTAGCTTTTTTGCAGTTAGGCAGCATACCATGTTAACCTCATCACTCCCTGTAACTGCAATAAGAAGGTCAGCCTCTTCAATTCCTGCTTCTAGAAGCATTTTAGTACTTACTCCATTCCCCCTTAGACACATAACATCAAGATTTTCATCTGTTTTTTCAATAACATTTAGATTCTTGTCGATAACTGTTATATCATGATCCTCATTGGCCAGGTTCTCTGCAAGTGTATATCCAACTTTTCCTGCCCCAATTATAATAATTTTCATTTTATCCTCCCTTGGTCCCTTATGCATTATTTAATGGTAAACTATTATGCCAATTATTCATAAAAATTTCTTTTACATCATTTATAACCTTATCGGCGTTTGTTAGTATACAGCTTTCAAAGCTGCTTTTCATACCGTATCCTGGATTATATTTTTGATTAAAGGATAATACAAATGCATTATTATCAATTATAATAAGGTTATTATTAAATCTGCTATTTAACCTAACCTCTCCACCCTTAATAATAATCTTATTTGTAAAAGTTCTTGAAGCTATTCCATTCTTTGAAATATAGGGTATAATCATCTTACATTTGCTCAAATTATTAATATTAAGAAGCCTGTTCAAAATCTCTCTGTAGGCAAAGCTGTCAAATGTCCCAGCAATAAATATATCTGTATCACCTATGTTTTCTAACATAGATAATACTAAGTTAATAAAGCTGTTTATATCAGTTATAAACTGAATTGTGTTCTCCATACACAGCACCTCCGGTATTTTTTAGATTATATTTATATATAGACTCTGTTTAAGAAAGATGTCGAAATTCAATAACTGTATTGTAGCGCCAGCTGCCTGCAGCTAACCACTCTCTAGAATGTACAAAGATTCCCTGTTTTAAATAGAGGTTCTCCCTGGCTGGTGATGCCCTGGTCAGCCGATGGCGGCTGACGCTACAAAGATTTCAATATCAATACTATATTTAACATAGCCTACTTATAAAGCCTACATTAGGTAAATATATTTAATAATATATCCATTTTACATAATATTGCACACATTATCAACTATTATATTATATTATATTCATTTTATAATAAATTTCTCCTGTTTCCTTCGTTTTACTATTTATATTTGAAATGCTACTTCCATTAGTTCCTGATATTAGAAGAATGCATCATAGATTCCTATCCAATACTAGACACATAAAAAAAACAGAGGATTTTATCCTCTCAGGCTGTTGACATACATATTATGTCAGCAGCTTTTTTTATATTACAAAAAGGATTTTTCTAATTTGTGTCGAATTATATAAGTATAAAACAATTGGA
>JARDZI010000334.1 GCA_029240935.1 Clostridiales bacterium | reverse complement strand
GCTGCAAAGCCTTTTTGTTTAGACTTCTTTTTTATTGATTTAACCTCCATATCCAGTATGCTTTTGCTTGGTCTCATAAGAGCTGTGGCATTTATTAAGCCAGTTAGCTCATCAATGGTATATAAAACCTTTTCCATTTTCAGGACCGGTTCAACATCACAACAGAGCTTCCAGCCATGGCTCATCACAGCATGAATATAATCCTCTGGCCAATTTTCTTCATTAAGTATCACAGATGCTTTTTTGCAGTGCTCCTCTGAATACATTTCATAATCAATATCATGAACAAGGCCAATTATCCCCCACTTTTCAATATCCTCATTAAATAGCTCAGCAAAATGGCTCATAACTGCTTCAACAGCAAGTCCATGGTGTATTAAACTTTCGCTTTTATTATATTTTTTAAGAAGTTCAAATGCTTCTTCACGTGTTGGTATTGTTTTTTCCACAAATATCATCCTTTCTTTGAGGCAATAATAAATTATAAACTGCTTCTTCTTTTGTTATATTTTATCATCATGATGAATAGAGTCAAGTATTTATGATAGATATAACAATATAGAAGATAGATAAAGTTCTAGATAAAAGCAAGTAATATATGTTCAGAAAATTTTGTCCATTTTATCTAGTAATGGTATAATAAGCTTAAAAGTATCAAAGGGGGGAATGGAATGGAAGGACGAGACTTGCTTGTGAAATTAAGCAATAACTTCGGAATTTCAGGCAGTGAGTACAAGCTTCATGGTATTCTTGAAGAATATTTCAAGGACGTTACCGATGAGACCAGAATTGGAAAGCTTGGTGATTTCGCTGCAATTAAAAAAGGTACAAGCAATGGGCAGTTTAAAATAATGATATCAGCCCATGCAGATGAAGTTGGTCTAATTGTAACAGACATTAATGACAGGGGCTTTATCCACTTTGCAAATGTTTCAGGTGTGGATGCAAAAACTCTGCCAGCTCAAGAAGTTATAATCTATGGAAAGAAAGAAGTATATGGAGTAATAGGAGCTAAGCCACCCCATGTATTAACTCCCGAGGATATGAAACAGGCTATTAAAATGGAGGATATGGTAATTGACACTGGAATGAACAAAGAGGAAGTTTCAGAGTTTGTTTCTGTTGGAGATTTTATAACTCCTAAGAGAGAATGTGCAAATCTCATTGGAGATTTTATTACTGGAAAGTCATTTGATGACAGAGCTAGTATAGCAGCCATGTATGAATGTGCAAAGGAGCTTCAGAACCTTAAGCACACTGCAGATGTGTATTTTGTATCCTCTACACAGGAGGAAAGGGGAAGCATGGGAGCAAGGGTTATGACCCATGAAATAAACCCTGATATAGGCATTGCAATTGATGTAACCTTTGGTGATAAATATGCCCACCCAGATATAACAGCAGAATGCGGTAAACATGCAGAGATAACCATAGGTGGCAACATACACCCAGAGCTTTCTGAAATGCTTATAAAGGTTGCAGATGATTACAATATTCCATATGTACTAGACGTTGCAGCAGGTGGAACTGGAACAGATGCCAGAGTAATTCAGACTGCAAGGGATGGTATTGCAACACTTTTAGTATCTATTCCAATAAAGTACATGCATACATCTACAGAAACCTTAAGCTATAAGGATGTTAAGAGAATTGGAAGACTACTAGCCCTATTCATAGCATCTATAAAGGATTGGGGGGACGTTTATAATGCTTAGAGAAACATTAATTAAAGAATATACCTCAGCCTTTGGAGTATCAGGCTGTGAAAAGGAAATAAGAAGCATAATAAAGGCTGATGTTGAAAGCCTTGGAGAAACAAGGATAGATAAGCTTGGAAACTTCATACTTCATAAAAAGGGTGAAGGCAAGAGAGTAATGCTTGCAGCCCACATGGACGAAGTAGGATTTTTAGTAAATGGAATAAAGGATGATGGAAGAATAAAGTTTATTCCAATAGGACTTGATCCAAGAATATTAATTTCAAAGAGAGTAATATTTGGTAGAACAAAAACAGTTGGAGTAATAGGTGCAAAGCCAATACACCTTCAAAGTGCTGAAGAGCGATCAAGACCAATTCCTGCAAAGGAACTATTCATAGATATAGGTGCATCCTCAAAGGAAGAAGTAGCAAAGTATGTAAAGATTGGTGACTATGCAACCTTTGAAAGCGAATATGTAGATATGGGAAGATACATAAAGGCAAAGGCACTGGATGACAGGGTAGGCTGTGCTGTAATTACAGAGGTAATCCAGGATAATTACAAGCTTGACTTATTCGGTGCATACACAGTGCAAGAGGAGGTTGGACTAAGGGGAGCAGGTGCTGCTGCCTTTGGCATAGAGCCTGAAATAGCAATAATACTAGAGGGAACCACCTGTGCAGATATTGCAAAGGATGAAAAGGACTGGATAACCACTCCAGGAGCTGGTCCAGCAATATCATTAATGGACAGAACCTCCTCAGCAAGTGGGAGGCTCCTAAAGAGAATAGTTGAGGTTGCAGAAGCAAACAACATTCCCTATCAATATAGAAGAGGAACAGTTGGAGGAAATGATGCAGGGAAAATACACAGAACCAAGGAAGGCTGTATAACTGCAACTATTTCAGTACCAACAAGATACATTCATTCACCAATTAGCATGATAAACAAGTCAGACTATGAAAACGTAGTTAAGCTTGTTAAAGCCCTATTAAAGAGCCTAGAGGAGGGGGAAATATAATATGGAATTATTAAAGAAATTAGC
Source organism: Clostridiales bacterium (assembly GCA_029240935.1). Lineage (GTDB taxonomy): Bacteria > Bacillota > Clostridia > Clostridiales > Caloramatoraceae > JARDZI01. The sequence continues at coordinate 1,149 of JARDZI010000334.1, read as the reverse complement.
GGGAGCATTTGGCCCATCAGGAAATGAAGATAAGGTAGCGGAAATAATAATGGAAGAAATAAAGTCATATGTAGATGAAATAAGAAGAGATAGGCTTGGAAATGTAATTGCATTAAAGAAGGGAAATGGCAAGGGCAAGATAATGATGGCAGCCCACATGGACCAGATAGGATTAATGGTTACAGAGGTTGAAAAGGAAGGCTTCTTAAGATTCGTTAACGTAGGTGGAGTTAGTCCACATGTAATACTTGGACATAATGTAGTATTTGGAAACGGAAAAATGGGAGTCATAGCAGCAGAGGGTAAAAAGAAAATGAGTGAATTAAAGCTTGGTGATATGTATATAGACATTGGAGCATCAAGCAAAGAGGAAGCAGTAAAGAGTGTTAACATAGGAGACTTTGGAGTATTTGCATCAAACTTTGTAGTAAATGGAGACAGAGTATCATCTGGAGCTATGGATAATAGAGTTAGCTGCTACATTCAGATAGAAGCTGCAAAGAGAATGAAACAGGCTGAATATGATGCATATTTCGTATTTACAGTACAGGAAGAAACCTTTACAAGTGGTGCTGCCACATCAGCATATGCAATAGAGCCCGATGCTGCAATAGTAGTAGATGTAACAGCAACAGGAGACACACCAGAATGTCCAAGAATGGCAGTGAAGCTAGGCAACGGTGCTGCTATTAAGATAATGGACAGAGGAATGATAACCCATCCAAAGATGAAAAAATTCCTTGAAGAAACTGCAGTAAAGCACAACATAAAGTTCCAATTTGAAGTACTTGAGTTTGGTGGTACAGATGGAATGGAAATTCACGTATCCAGGGCAGGAGTACCAACAGGAGTATTATCCATCCCAACAAGATACCTTCACACCCCAATTGAAACAGTTAGTATGAGTGATGTTAAAAATGTAATTGAACTATTAGTTAAGGCTATTGAGGATTATAGGTAATAAAAAATTCCTCTCAGCACTTGTAGGTGCTGAGAGGAATTTTTTCTTTTATCTGCCAAAATAAATAAGCTATTTGATGAAAGAGCTCAAATGTCAAAAAAGTCGACTGTGTTCTATTGGTTTTAACAAAAAAGGAAAATTAATCATTTAATAGGGTTATAAGTAAAAAAAGGTATTGTAATGTAATG
>JARDZI010000333.1 GCA_029240935.1 Clostridiales bacterium | reverse complement strand
TTCTTGGAGCACCGGTATAGAATGGATCATCAACAAGTGTAACAGCACTTGATGCAATCTTCATACCTATTTTACCCTTTAATAATGAAAGACCCTTTTGTATGGAATCAGAAGAAAAAACTGATGAAAATGTTTCAAGCATATTTGCAGCAGTATCATTTCTAAATATAACTCTATATTTTCCTGAATCAACAGTTTTTGCACCAAGCTTTGAAATAGCTTCTTCAACTGCACCTTCAACGATTTCCTTAAAACTTATTTTACTATAGTCAGGGTCGAATTTAAATTTGAAAGAACTTTTTACATCCTCCCCTTCCTTAGCTACAGCAGCTAGATAAGCAACCGCATACCCAGATGCCTCCCCAATATCTAATCCCTTTGTGTTAATAATTCTTCTATAATTTTTACCTGTTTCTGTTACACAATACTGTACAGAAACAATTCGTTTATCACTTTCTTGTGCTGCTTTTTCCATGGATAGGGTATTCTGTATTTTAGTGTTTACCTCAGCATCCTTTAATTCATTGTTCTCCAGCTTTTTATATTCCTTGCTTCCTTCAAAAATGCTAGCCTCAATATCAGACTGGATTTCCTTAGCATTTTGTTTTGCATTACTTACAAGGAAATGTATATCCTCATCCTCAAATTTTTCTGTAAATGCATACCCCATTTTACCATTAATTATTCCCCTAAAGGAAAGTCCTGAAAGGGTATTTACAGAATATGAGTCTAAATCCTGGTTGAAGGCATTAACCTCAAATGAGTCAGAATTTGTAAAGTACACCTCCATATCGTTAAAACCATTTAATTCACCATGTTTAAATAATTTTACTGAAAACTCCTTTATATCCATATTAACACCTCCTATATCCTTCCACCTACTGTTATGTTCTTAACTCTTATCATAGGCTGACCAACATTTGTAGGTATACTTCCGCTTAAGGAACCACACATTCCTTGGCCTAACCCAAGGTTATTACCTACCATATCAATGTCAAACAGTATCTGTGAGCCCTTTCCAATTAATGTAGCACCTCTAACAGGTCTGTCAACTTTACCGTTTTTTATAAGGTAACCTTCCACTACTGCAAAGTTGAAGTCTCCTGTTACAGGATTTACAGATCCACCTCCCATATGCTTTGCATAAAGTCCATATTCTGTGGATGAAATAATTTCCTCGGTAGTGCTGCTTCCAGGTGCAATATAGGTGTTTGTCATTCTAGAGGTAGGAGCAAACTTATAATTTTCCCTTCTTGAGCTTCCGGTTGCACTCATACCCATTCTTCTACCGTTTAGCTTATCAATTAAATATCCATTTAATATACCATTTTTAATAAGAACATTTTTTTGAGTTGGTGTTCCTTCATCATCAACATTTAAGGAACCCCATGAATTTGGAATAGTACCATCGTCAATTGCTGTAACAATAGGGGAGGCAATTTGCTGTCCAAGCTTTCCTGAAAAAACAGAATGTCCCTTTGCCACAGAGGTTGCTTCAAGTGAGTGACCACATGCTTCGTGGAATATTACACCACCAAATTCATTATCAATAACAACAGGCATAAACCCTGAAGGACAAAGATCTCCATGAAGCATTGTTTTAGCAATTCTTGCTGCTTCCTTTGCATGCCACTCAATATCAACATTGTCAAAGAATTCAAAGCCCATGGCTCTTCCAGGTCCATAGAAGCCTGTTTGATTTTCCTTCCCATCTGATGCAATGGCTTCCATCATCATCCTAGTTCTTACCCTTCTGTCCTCAGCATATAGCCCTTCAGAGTTAGCAATAAGTATTTTTTTGTCAGTATCCAGGTATTTTACAACAGCCTGGACTATTTCATCACTGTATCCCTTAATTATTGTATAGGCATTTTTAATATGACTGGTCTTCTTTGAAATATCAATTTCTGAAGGGGTATATATAATTGAGTTTATGTCATTATAATTTAACTTTATAAAGTCAAGTGTACTAAGCTTATTATCACCCTTGATCGCCCATGCTGCATCCATAGCAATTTTCATTAATCCCTCAAAGGATACATCATTTGTATATGCATACACATTTTTAAACCCAGAAAAAATTCTAATGCCAGCACCATATTCTTTACCTGACAAGGCATTCTCTATCTTACCGTCTTCCATGCTGATATTATTAACTTTTGATTCCTCGATATATATTTCCGAGAAATCACCGCCAGTTTTTAAAGCCTCATTAAGCACCTTTTGAAGCATATTTTTATCCAACATAGTTTCCCCCCTTAAATTAAAATTTGGTTAAATTTAACTTTTAATCTTTTATTAAGCTTACCATTAACATATGCTTTTTTCAATTTAAAAAGAAACATATTTTTGTAGTGAAAATTCATATTTAAGATACATTTTGATACTAAATAGTATATAATTGTATTATTAAACCAATGGAGGGATAAATATGATTGAGTTACCTGAGACTTTTACAATTGCAAAGGAGATTAACAATACTATCCTTGGAAAGAGAATTGCCAACGTAGTGGCTAATCATACAACCCACAAATTTGCATGGTTTTTTGGGGATCCTCAAAATTATAAAGCACTTCTTATGGGTAAAATTATAGATAGTGCAAATAGCTATGGTGGTCTTGTGGAAATAAAAGCAGGAGATGCAGTAATACTGCTTGGTGATGGTGTAGGACTCAGATTTCATAGTAAGGATGAAGAGAGACCAAAGAAACATCAACTGTTAATTGAGTTTGAAGATTTTTCATCTTTAAGTGCATCTGTACAGATGTATGGAGGACTGTGGTGTTTTAAGGAGGGAGAATTTGATAACCCATACTATAAATTTGCAAAGGAAAAACCTTCACCATTAACTAAGGAATTTGATAAGGCTTATTTTTTAAATCTAATTTCTATGCAGGATATTCAAAAATTAAGTGCAAAGGCATTTCTTACTACAGAACAGAGAATTCCAGGACTAGGAAATGGAGTTTTGCAGGACATCCTATATGCAGCAAAGATTCACCCGAAAAAAAAGGTAAATACATTTTCTGATCAAGATAAAGAAAAGCTATTTTATTCTATAAAATCAGTTCTTGAACAAATGGTACTTCAAGGTGGACGTGATACTGAAAAAGACCTATTTGGGCATTTTGGGGGATATAAAACTAAATTAAGTAAGAACACTGTAAATACATCCTGTGCAATATGCGGAGACATAATTAGAAAGGAGAACTACCTAGGTGGAAGTATTTATTATTGTGATAGCTGCCAAGTAAGAACATAAGGTTCGAACATAAGGTTCCAGTTCTCATTTGTTTAATTTTAGAAAGATATAAACCAAGTTTTACTATTCTTATAAGTGAAAACAGTTAATAATTTTACTTAAATACAAAATTATTAACTGCTTTCACTTTTTTTATCAATCTTTTTCACTGCTTGTCCACATTTACTTGATAATAAAAAGGTTTTTTAAGGATTCCTTTTTAAAATTCCAATAAACTATTTATTATTACGACTATACAGCACTACCCCGCACAAAATCCTCCATTATATTTTTGTACCTTCTATCTCCCTCAATAAGTTCAAGACCAACCTGGGATAATTCTGAAATTCTGGTCAATGTAAGTCTTCCTATTAAATAGCATATTTGTTTATATGTAAAATCACAATAATATCTCACTAAAAATACACATAAAGCTCTACATTCCTTAGCTTCTCTTTTGTATTTCCACTTCAACATCTTTTTTTCAACATTCGTATACCTAACTACAAAATTCATTACCTCCTCTGGTTTGAAGTTCCTTTCTAGCACTGTTCTTTCGCTTCTATACTCACTTTTTTCGTCCTTGAAATCATGATGTTCTAGCATTCTTTCATCATTGCATGCCATAACTAGGCTGTAGTACTTTTCTCTTGCATTTTTAACGTTTTTGCTAAAAAA
>JARDZI010000043.1 GCA_029240935.1 Clostridiales bacterium | reverse complement strand
TGTAAGAAATTTTTTGATTATGTAATAGAAAAGTATGGTCAAATTGATGTACTTGTAAATAATGCAGGAATAACAAAGGATGCCATGACAAGGAAGATGACTGATGAGCAATGGAATTTAGTAATAGATGTTAACTTAAAGGGTGTATTTAATCTAACAAGGCATATAGGACCACATATGCAGTCAAAGGGTGGAGGATCAATAATTAACATTTCATCTGTTGTTGGAGAATTTGGAAACATAGGTCAAGCAAACTATGCTGCTACAAAAGCAGGAGTTATAGGTCTTGCTAAGACTTGGGCAAAGGAGTTTGCCATGAAGAATGGAAATGTTAGAGTTAATGTAATTGCACCAGGTTATACAATGACAGATATTTTAAAAACTGTTCCTCAGGAGCTTCTTGATGGATTTGCAAAGCAAACCATGCTTGGAAGATTAGGACAACCAGAGGAAATTGCGTTTGCTGCATTATTCCTTGCATCAGATGAGTCATCATACGTAACTGGACATACACTTAGTGTAAATGGAGGAATGAGATTATAAAGGAACCCTGCAGTTAAATATTGATAATATTTAGCTGCAGGATTAGTAATACAGGAGGTTTAATATGGCAGTAAATGTTGGAATTGTAGGTACTGGAATTTATATACCAGAAAAATTTATGACAGCAGCAGAGATATCTAGTGCAACTAAAGGAGTTTGGTCAGAGGAAGCAGTTTTTCAAAAGCTTGGAATAAGAAAAAAACCAATACCAGGTGAAGCTGACGGAACACAGGAAATGGGAGCGATGGCAGCTTTAGATTGTCTTATAAATACAGGAATTAATCCTGAAGAGATTGATGTAGTTATAAGCATAGGAGAAGAATGGAAGGAATATCCTCTTACTACCTCAGCATTATATATAATGGGAAAGATAGGAGCAGTAAATGCTTGGGGAATAGACCTTCAGAATAGATGCTGTACAACTGTTTCAGCATTGAAGATTGCTAAGGACATGCTTATAGCCGATGATACCATAAATACCATTCTAATAGCTGGAGGTTATAGAAATGGTGACTTTGTGGATTATTCTGACAAGAATATGTCCATGATGTATAATCTTGCAGCAGGAGGAGGAGCTATAATACTTAAGAAAAACCATGGAAAAAACTTATTACTGGGCTCCCACATCATTGGGGATGGTACCCTAGCTCGAGCTGCAGGCGTCGAAATAGGAGGTATATCCAATCCAATAACCTGTGATAATATGGAGATAGCTTCCAAATCACTAAGATTAATGGATCCAGTTGGCATGAAAAACAGACTTAATGAGGTATCTATGCCTAATTGGTATAAATGTATAGATAAGGCATTTGAAAAGTCAGGTATTGATAAAAGTAAGGTAGACTATCTTGCAATATTACATATGAAGCGTTCAGCACATATTGACATGCTAAGAGAGTTAAATCTATCAGAAGAGCAGTCAATTTATCTCGAGGATTATGGTCATATTGGACAGATTGATCAAATACTATCCATTCATCTTGGACTAGAACAGGGTAAAATAAAGGAAGGCTCTGTAATAGCAATGATTGCAGCAGGCATAGGTTATGTATGGGCTGCAAATGTTATTAAATGGGGAGTGTAGTAGTGATTTAAAAATTCCTATTGTAGGAACTATAAATTATTCTTATAGTCAGAGTCATGAGGACAGACTATTAATTACGTATAAGCATGGGCGAATGTAAAGCTTGGAATGATTTAATCGATATTCAAAATAAGACAAAGCAAAGCAAAGCAATTAATTTACTAAGGGGCAGGATTAAGGTCCTTCCCCTCTTATATTTGGAGGGAAAGTTATGAGTTATAAGGATAAAGTAATTTCTATTAAAGAAGCTTTAAATTTGGTAAAGACAGATGATATGATTGTAACAGGGCTAGGAGCAGCAGAGGCTCAGCTGTTTATGAATAATCTCCATACTATTGCTGACAGAGTTAAAAATGTAACAGTTACGAACTGTCTTCCAACTTCAAATGGTGAATTTTTAAAGCCTGAGTATAGAAACTCTTTTAATGTAGATGGATGGTTTTATTCGCCATCTCTAAGGAAAGCACACCTAAATGGAAATATTGCCTTTATTCCAAATCATCTTCATTTGGCAGGAGCAAAGAGAATATTCCATGTTAAGCCTAATATTTACATAGGAAGTGCAACTATGCCAGACAAGCATGGTTATATTTCTCTATCAGTAAGTAATACATATGAAAAACAAATGATTGATGCAGCTGATATAGTTATACTTGAAATCAATCCTAAATACCCTAGAACCTTTGGAGATGTGGAAATGCATTATTCAGAGGTAGACTACCTAGTTGAGGCGGATTATGAGGTTCCAACAATACCAGATGTACCTTCAAGCGAAAAGGATCTTCTGATAGGTAAGTATATTGCTGATATGATAAATGATGGTGATTGTATTCAGCTTGGTATTGGAGGAATTCCAAATGCAGTAGCAGCTTTTTTGAAAGACAAGAAAGACCTGGGAGTTCATACTGAAATGATGACTTCAACAATGGTAGATCTAGTGAAGCTGGGAGTAATAAATGGAAGCAAGAAGACTTTACATAGAGGTAAAATAGTATGTACCTTCATACTTGGAAATAAATCACTTTATGAATTTGTTGATGACAATCCTTCAGTTCTTGTAATGGATGGCAAGTATGTAAATGATCCTTATACCTATGGAAAAATCGATAATATGGTATCAATTAATACAACACTTGAAATTGATTTGACAGGTCAATGTGCATCTGAATCAATTGGTGCAGTCCAGTTTAGTGGAACAGGAGGCCAGGCGGATACTGCAATAGGTGCGCAAAATGCTCAAAATGGTCGTTCAATAATGGCACTTTACTCTACTGCCTTAGTTAAAAACAAGGAGACAGGTGAAAGAGAAGAAATATCAAAGATTGTACCTATGCTTAAGCCTGGTGCAATTGTAAGTCTTTCTAGAAACGATGTGGATTTTGTTGTTACTGAATATGGAGTTGCAGCATTAAGAGGTACAAATACTAGGACGAGAGTGGAAAGGCTTATAAATATTGCTCATCCTGATTTTAGAGAAGAAATTAAAAAGCAGGCTCATGAAATAGGATTAATATTTGATAAATAGAGTATAATTATTTTTATGGAGATGATTTAAGATGTCTTATTTTGATTTTAAAGGAAAGAAAGTTTATTATGAAACCTATGGACAAGGGAAGCCCTTAGTTCTTCTTAATGGAATAATGATGTCTACATTAAGTTGGCAAGCATTTAAAGAAGCTTTTTCTGCTAATAATCAGCTTATACTTGTTGATTTTCTTGATCAGGGAAGATCTGATAAGATGGAGGAGATCCCATATACTCAGGCAATTCAAAGTGAGGTTTTAAAGGTTCTATTTGATGAACTTAGACTTAAGAAAGTAAACATTGTTGGTATATCCTATGGTGGAGAGGTTGCATTAGATTTTTCAATAAAGTACGAGGAATATATTGACAAATTGGTTCTTTTTAACACCACAGCTAAGACATCACCATGGCTTAGAGATATAGGAGTTGGATGGAATAGAAGCACAAATGATCCCCTAAATTATTATTGCACAACAATTCCTGTGATTTATTCGCCAAAATTCTATAATGAAAGAAGTGAATGGATGAATGGCAGAAAGGCTTTGCTTACTGAGAAGGTATTTAACCAGAAATCCTTCATGGATTCTATGGTAAGGCTTACAGAAAGTGCAGATTACCATGATGTTACTAATGAACTTCATAAAATAAAAGTACCAACACTTATAGTAAGCTGTGAAAATGATTATATTACACCTATGGCCGAACAAAAGAATCTTCATCAACTGATAAGCACTTCAGAGCTTGTAATGCTTCCTAATACTGGCCATGCTTCAATGTATGAAAGACCTGTATTATTTGTAACACTTGTATTGGGATTTATAAATACAGAGTATAAGGAGTTTAATATAGGCTAGTATGGCATTATTTGAATCCTATTATTTATTATGATACAATAGTTAAATAATAGGTTCATAAATGTTTGAGAAAGAGTTCTGGACGGAGGGGAGAAATGACATGGAGAAAATAGTAAATATACCAAAAACTAAAAGAGGTCAGGCAACCCTTGAAAAGATTTGCCTTTCAGCAGAAACTCTTTTCTATCAGAAGGGCTATCATGATACCTCAATAGTTGATATTACAAATTTAGCAGGTATAGCACTTGGAACTTTTTATATTTATTTTAAGGATAAGTATTTCCTGTATAAATATCTTCTTCTTAGGTACAGTCATCAGATTCGTAAGGAGATTAGTACCTCATTAAAGGGTTTGAAAGACAGAAAAGAGATGGAAAGGGTCGGACTTAAAACTTTCCTAAGATTCACTCGAGAAAATAAAAATGCATACAATATAATATGGGAATCCCTTTATATAGATAAGGACCTTTTTATGGATTATTATGATAGCTTTGCAGAAAGATATTCAAAGAGGATAATTGATGCACAAGAAGCTGGAGAAGTAATAGATTATGATCCTACTGTTATTAGTTATTTTCTTATGGGAGTTTCAAACTTTATTGGCTTAAAATATGTAATGTTTGATGATGAAAATTTGGACTATGATAAGGTTGTTGACCAAGTTATAAATATACTTGAAAAAGGAATATTTACAAAGAAATAGGCAAATAAAAAAAACTATTTATATATTTCTCAATATATAAATAGTTTTTTTTACAATTGTAATTTTTAAACATTAGGGAGCTACACAATATAAGAAAGTTATAAGTAGTGTTAATATTATGTAAAATTCCTAATTCAATATTTACATAGAGAAATAGCAAAATATGTTATAATGTAGATAAATAAAGTTTGTAGTAGGTGAATTATAGATGAACAGTAAAGTTGTTATTAATAGAATAAATGATTTGGAATTTTATACCGCACCTAATTTAACTAATATTGAATTCACAAAACACTTTTTTAGTACCAGAGTAGGAGGAATAAGTACTGGTGTCTATGAAAGTTTAAATTTAGGCTTATATACTAATGATGCTGGAGAGAATGTTCAATATAATTTAAATAAAATATTTAGTTCAACTAAAATGAATGTGGATAAAATTACCTATTTAAAGCAAGTACATTCAGATAAAATTTTCCGGGTTAATAAGGATAATTACTTGGAAGTAAGAGGACAAGAGGGAGACGCATTGATCACATCTGAGAAAGGAATTCCAATTGGAGTATTTACTGCTGATTGTGTTCCGATAATTCTAGTTGATTCTTATAATAAAATTGCAGCAGTTGTACATGCAGGGTGGAAGGGAACAGCATTAAACATTACTGGTAAGGTTCTAAAATATATGCAACAAAATATGGGAACTAATTTTAAAAATGTAGTTGGAGCAGTTGGCCCTTCAATTGGACCATGTTGTTTTGAAGTAGGACCTGAAGTCGCTAAAAAATTTAATTTTGTTTATGAAAATGAAAATAGGCTTTATGTTGATTTGTGGAAAGAAAATATCAGACAAATTACTGACATTGGAGTGCCAGAAGAAAAAATAACAAATTGCATGCTATGTACTTCATGTAACAGCAATATAGTTTTTTCATATAGAAAAGAATCAGGTAATACAGGTCGCCTAGGAACATTTGTAGAAATATTATAGGAGGGTCAACATGGCTGGAGAAAAAATATTAATAATTGATGATGAACTACACATTGTGGAGCTTTTAAGGTATAATCTTGAGTCCAATGGATACAAGGTTATTTTCTCATTAAATGGACGAGAAGGGCTGAATATTGCAATTGAGGAGAAGCCGGATTTGATTTTACTTGATGTAATGCTTCCAGAGCTTGACGGTTTTGATGTTTGCAAGGAAATAAAGAAAAATAAAGAAATTGAATTCATTCCAATTATAATGCTTACTGCAAAAAGTGAGGAGTTTGATAAAATACTTGGTCTTGAGCTTGGAGCAGATGACTATATTACAAAACCCTTTTCAGTTAGAGAATTACTAGCTAGAATTAAGGCGGTTCTTAGAAGAAATGTTAAGGAAGAGCAGGAGAAAGCTCTTGGATTTGGAGATTTAATTATATACCTAGATAAACATGAAGTTGTAAAAAAAGGTGAAAAGGTTGAATTAACATTAAAGGAGTTTGAACTTTTGAGACTTCTGGTTGTAAATAAGGGAAAGGTTCTAACAAGAGACTTTCTTTTAGACAAGGTATGGGGATATGAGTATTATGGAGAAACACGAACTGTTGATGTACATGTTAGACATTTAAGACAAAAAATTGAGGATGATGATAGGAATCCAAGATATGTAGAAACTGTTAGGGGCATTGGGTATAAATTTAAGGAATAAATAGGTGATTAAATGAGAAAAAAATTATTTGGCATATTCATGGTTATTTTATTTTTTGGTGTAACCATAACTGGATATATATCATATAATTTTACGAAAAAAATCATATTAAAAAATACACAGGATAATTTAAAAACTGAATGTAAGCTTTTAGAGGATAGTTTTAAAGCCAATAGTGGAGAACTGGATTTATTTGTTAAGAATATGGGAGCTATTATAAACAAAAGAATTACAATTATTAATAAGGATGGTTTAGTTCTTGGAGAATCTGAAACAAAGGAAAAAAATATTGAAAATCATTCTGATAGACCAGAAATTATAGATGCATTGAAATCTGGAGAAGGATTCTCAACCAGACATAGTGAGACAGAAGATCAGACAATGTATTATTATGCACGTAGGGTTGAGAAGGATGGGCTAGTGTACATTTTGAGGCTTTCAGTCCAAGTAAATGTAATAGAAAATATGCTTTTAGAATATCTTAAGCTTTTACTTATAGCAGCTATTGCAGGTGCTATAATTTGTACAGTTCTTGTTTACCTATACGTTAATATTATTACTAAACCAATTAGAATGTTAACAAGACTTTCAACAACAATTGCTCTTGGACAATATGAAAAGAGAATAAGTATTACTTCAAAGGATGAGATTGGTCAATTAGGTCATGCATTTAATATTATGGCAAAAAGGCTTCAAGAAACTATAACAGAACTTTCTGATAAGCAAAGCAAACTTATCTCTATTTTAACTAGTATGGATGATGGTGTAATAGTTATTGATAATACTGAAAAAATATTGCTAATTAATTCTGCAGCTCAAAAGCTTTTTGAATCGGTCGATGACCTTACTGGAAAATATTTTATTGAAGCTACAAGAAATAAAGAAATTCATGAATTAGTAAATGCAATTCCAGATGAGGATGTTGAAATTACAATTAATCATCCGATAATAAAATATTTAAGAATTAGAACTAAAAGAGTTATAAATTCCAATGAAAATCTTGGAGTAATGCTTTTTATACAGGATATTACTAAAATTAAATCACTAGAGCAGATGAGATCTGATTTTGTTGCCAATGTATCACATGAATTAAAAAGTCCTCTCACATCACTAAAGGGATGTGCCGAAACATTAAAATATGTTGAAGACAAACCTACAAGAGATAAATTTTTAGATATTATTTATATTGAATCAGAAAGGTTAACAAGACTTATAAATGATATATTGACTCTTTCAGATCTAGAAAATAAGGAATCATTAATTAATTTTGAAAAAATAAATGTTAATAAAGCAGCTGAAGAAATATTCTACATTATGGAACCAGCAGCTAATAGTAAAGAAATTAGTATTAAGCTAGAATTAGAGTCTAAAGAGATTTTTATATATGGTGACAGGGATAAATTTAAACAAATGATGATCAATCTAGTTGATAATGGGATTAAATATACCAATAAAGGCGGCAAAGTTAAAATAAAAACATTAAAATTAGATAAAAGGGTAAAAATAATTATAACTGATAATGGAATTGGGATTCCTAAAAAAAATATTTCAAGATTGTTTGAAAGGTTTTATAGAGTTGATAAGGGAAGATCTAGAGAAATGGGTGGTACTGGCCTTGGACTTGCAATTGTAAAGCATATAGTGCAGCTTTTTGATGGTAAAATAAGCGTTGAGAGCTCAATTGGAAATGGAACATCCTTTATACTTGATTTTCCTTCTGGAGAAACTGATCTATAAAACAATTGGGCAGGACATATCCTGCCTTATTGACTTTTATAGTTTTATAAAGCTTAGCTCTAACTAATTGAGTAAACTATAATGTAACCATAGAGCTCTTTATCTTGATATTTGTAGAGTAAAATGATATTATAACTTTTGAATTGATTATGGAGGAAAAATATGAAAAGCATGGATATTGTTATAACTCATGTAGAAAGGAAAAGTATTGCAGAGGAGGCAGGAATTGAAGCTGGAGATGTTCTTTTAAGTATTAATGGCAATGCTGTTCATGATATTATTGAGTATAGATTCTTGATGAACGATGAAAAGCTCAATGTTATTATCAAAAAAAGTAATGGAGAGGAATGGGACATTGAGATAGAAAAGGATTTTTATGATGATTTAGGTTTGGAATTTGAGGATCCTTCAATGGATAATCCTAAACGTTGCCACAATAAATGTATATTTTGCTTTATTGATCAACTACCTGAAGGAATGAGAGAAAGTCTTTATTTTAAGGATGATGACTCTAGACTGTCCTTTCTACATGGTAATTTCATTACTCTTACTAATATGAAGGATGATGATATAAATAGAATTATACAATATAGAATAAGTCCAATTAATGTTTCTGTACACACCACTAATCCTGAGTTAAGAGTAAAAATGCTCAATCATAAAAATGCAGGCAAAATAATGGGTATTATTAAAAGGTTAGTGGATGGAGGAATACAGATTAACAGCCAAATTGTTTTGTGTCCAGGAATAAATGACGGGTATGAACTAGAAAGAACAATAAATGATTTATATAGGTTTTATCCTAATATAGAAAATGTAGCCATAGTTCCAGTTGGGATTTCTAAATATAGAGAAAAACTTTTTGAACTTGAAGGTTATACTAGAGAGACTTCAAATAATGTAATTCAACTTGTACACAAGATGCAAAAAAAGTTTGTGGATGAAACTGGAGAACCATTTGTAAGACTTGGGGATGAATTCTACATAAATGCTGACTTTGAAATGCCTAGCTTTGAACATTATGGAGATTTTGAACAACTAGAAGATGGAATAGGAATGATAAGGTATTTTGAAAACTGCATTAAGGAAGATTTAAGTGATAAGGACTTGGATGGAAAAGGAAAAAGCTTTGCGTTAATTACAGGTACATCTAGTACAGATTTTATGAAGAGAATATCCAATGTTATCGAAAGAAGTTTGAATATTAAAATATCTGTTTATACTATTAAAAATAATTTCTTTGGGGAAAGAATTACAGTTACTGGTTTAATAACCGGTAAGGATATAATAGAACAGGTAAAGGGGAGAATAAAGGAAGAGGTATTATTTATGCCTTCAAATATGCTTAAGGCTGATAAGGATATTTTTCTTGATGATTTGACATTAGAGGAATTAGGGGCAGAACTAGGTGTTAAGATTATAAAATGTAAATATTCTGGAGATGACTTTATAGATAAAATTATGAATGAGGTGTTGTAATGTCTAAAGAATTAGTAGCAATTGTAGGGAGACCTAATGTTGGTAAATCCACGTTGTTTAATAAACTTACTGGAAAAAGAATAGCAATAGTTGAGGATACCCCTGGAGTAACCAGGGATAGAATCTACTGTCATGTTGAGTGGCTCAGGCACAAGTTTATTTTGGTAGATACAGGTGGTATTGAACCAAAAAGTGAAGATATAATATTAGTACAAATGAAGAGACAGGCTGAGCTTGCCATTGAGACAGCAGATGTAATAGTTTTTATAGTAGATGGTAAGGAAGGAATTGTACCTGCAGATTATGAAGTTGCAGAAATGTTAAGGAAAACTAAAAAACCAGTAGTTTTAATAGTTAATAAAATTGATAATTTAGCATTTGAAGATAATAAGTATGAATTTTATAATCTTGGTATTGGGGAACCTTTGGCCATATCAGCAGCTCAGGGACTTGGAATAGGAGATATGCTTGATGAGATAGTAAAGAATTTTGAAGAAATTGCTGATGTAGAAGAAGAATCTCCAGAGATCAAAGTTGCTATTACTGGGAAACCTAATGTAGGGAAATCATCCTTGTTAAATAAACTTGCAGGTGAAGAAAGAGTTATTGTTAGTGATATTCCTGGTACAACAAGGGATGCCATCGATAGCTATATTGAAATTAATGAGGATAAGTTTTTATTTATAGACACTGCTGGTATCAGAAGAAAAAGTAAGGTTAAAGAAGAGGTTGAAAGATATAGTGTAATTAGATCCCTTGCAGCAATTGAAAAGGCAGATGTATGCCTTGTTATGATAGATGCGGAAGAGGGAGTTACTGAACAGGATGAAAAAATAGCAGGTTTTGCACATGAAGCAGGAAAGGGAATTGTAATTGTAGTAAATAAGTGGGATTTAATTGAGAAAAATGATAAAACTATGAATGAATTTGAACTAGCAATTAGAAGAGATCTTGCATTCATCGATTATGCACCTATTACTTTTATCTCTGCTAAAACAGGGCAAAGGCTTAATAAGCTTATTGAAACTATAAAATATGTTGATAATCAACATGCAATGAGGGTTAAGACAGGAGTACTCAATGAGGTAATAAACCAAGCATTAATGATGAAACAGCCTCCAGTTGAGAAGGGAAGGGTGCTAAAGATATATTATGCTACGCAAGCATCTACAAGACCTCCAACCTTTGTTTTCTTTGTAAATTATACAGAGTCTATACATTTTTCCTATGGAAGATACCTGGAAAACCAACTTCGAAAACATTTTGGAATGGAAGGAACACCTATAAGGTTTATATATAGAGAAAAGAAAAAGGATTAGAGGTGTAGATAGATATGAAAGTAGGAATTGTTGGTGCTGGTAGTTGGGGAACAGCAGTAGGAATACTTCTTGGTAATAAGGGGTATGAAATTAAGCTATGGGATAGGAAGAAAGATTTATTAAATGAAATTAACACTTATAAGGAAAATAAAAGATACCTTCCGGGGATAAAAATACCAGATAATTTAATTGGAGAAGAGAATATTGATAAGGTTGTACAAGACGCAGATGGGATAGTAATGGCAATTCCATCCCATGCTGTGAGAAGTATTTGTAAGAATTTACAAAATATTATAAATAAGGATCAGGTTATTATAAGTTTAGCAAAAGGGATTGAAAATGGAACCTACAAAAGGATGTCTGAGATAATCGAAGAGTTTTATCCACATAATCCATTGGGTGTTCTATCAGGTCCTAGTCATGCTGAAGAGGTATCAAGGAATATTCCTACAACTGTAACCTCATCATCAAAAATAAAGGAAACAGCAGAATTTATTCAGGATATGTTTATAACACCTGAATTCAGAGTGTATACTAACCTGGATATTATTGGAGTTGAACTTGGAGGTGCTGTTAAAAATATAATAGCCCTGGCTGCTGGAATCTCTGATGGATTAGGATATGGTGATAATACAAAGGCAGCATTAATGACAAGGGGTATAGCAGAGACTGCAAGGCTTGGGTTTGCACTGGGGGCTCAGCCACTTACATTTGCAGGATTATCGGGAATAGGAGATTTAATAGTAACCTGTACCAGCATGCATTCTAGAAATAGAAGAGCTGGAATTTTAATCGGTAAGGGAAGAACTGTTAAGGAAGCATTGGACGAAGTGCAGATGGTAGTAGAGGGAATCAATACAACAAAGTCAGTATATGAGCTTGCTAAGATTATTAATATTGAAATGCCTATTACTAATGAATTATATAAAATACTCTACGAAGAAAAGCCTGCAAAACATGCAGTTTTAGAATTGATGTTAAGGGATAAGAAGCATGAAATTGAAGAGGTTGCAAAAAAGATGTGGTAATTGAAAACTACATCTTTTTTTGTTCTAAAAAAATATATAAAAAAATATATATGAATAAGGAGATTATAAAAGGGGGGCAGGGCTGTGGAGAATTTTGATATATATGCAGACATAGCCGAGAGAACACAGGGTGATATATACGTAGGAGTAGTGGGACCGGTAAGAACAGGTAAATCAACATTAATTAGAAGATTCATGGACTTACTTGTAATACCAAATATAAACAATAATTATAAAAAAGAAAGAGCAAAGGACACACTTCCACAAAGCGGTTCAGGAAAGACCATAACTACAGTAGAACCCAAATTTGTGCCTAATGAGGAAGCAGTTGAGATAGAATTGAATGACAAGGCTAAAATGAGAGTTAGAATGGTAGATTGTGTTGGCTACATGGTAAATGGTGCAACTGGACATATTGAGAATGATGTGCAAAGGATGGTAAAAACACCTTGGTTTGATGAAGAAATTCCTTTTATTCAGGCAGCTGAGATTGGAACTAGGAAGGTAATAAATGAACATTCAACCATAGGTCTTGTGGTTACTACAGATGGCTCAATTACTGATATACCAAGAGAGAACTATGTTGAGCCTGAAGAGAAGGTTATAAAGGAGCTTCAAAGTATAAATAAGCCCTTTATAATACTATTAAATACTACTCATCCATATAATCCTGATACAATTAATATTAGAAAGAATATGGAAGAAAAGTATAATGTGCCTGTATACACTATAGATGCATTAAATATGAAAATTGAAGACATAAACAGTATATTGGAAAAAGTGTTATATCAGTTCCCAGTAAAAGAAATTGGAATAAAACTTCCTGAGTGGGTTGAATCATTAGAAATAGAGCATTGGTTAAAGAAAAACTTTATATTGGCAATAAAAAACTCTATGAAAGCCTTGACAAAGCTAAGGGACATTAAACCTGCAGTAAATGATTATAAACAGTATGAATTTATTGGGGACATAGAAGTTGATGAAATGAAGCTTGGAGAAGGAACTGCAAAGCTTACAATGAAAACAAAGGATGGATTATTTTATAAGGTTCTAGGAGAAGTATTGGAATGTAATATTGAAAATGAGTATGGACTACTTAATATTATGAGAAGTTTGAAAATAGCTAAGCAAGAGTATGATAAAATATCTGAAGCTTTAAAGGATGTAAGAGAAACAGGATATGGAATGGTATCCCCAGATGTATTTGAATTAAAGCTTGAAGAACCTGAAATAGTTAGACAGGGTAATAGATTTGGTCTTAAGTTAAAGGCAAGTGCTCCTTCAATTCATCTAATTAAGGCTAATGTGGAGACAGAGGTTTCACCAATTGTAGGAACAGATAAACAGGGAGAAGATCTTGTAAAGTCACTTCTTGAACAATATGAAAGTGATCCGCAAAAATTGTGGCAGGCCAATATGTTTGGTAAATCATTAGAAGAGTTGGTTAAGGAAGGGCTTCAAAATAAATTATTTAAGATGCCAGAGGATGTGCAGGAAAAACTCCAGAAAACATTACAGAGAATAATAAATGAGGGTAATGGAGGATTGATTTGCATAATCCTATAGGCTGGATACAATAAGATAGGGTATAAAAATAGCCCCGGATTTCCGGGGCTTATGTTATTTAGAAAGCAAAATAGTCGTTTAGTTTGATGCAACCTTGTTTTGTGTCGGGAGTCTTTTTTACTTTATTGCCAGATTCTTTTACCTCCACAAGATTGTCTTTTATTAATTTCAAGTTACTGATATCCATGATATCCTCCCCTTCCTTTTAATTTGGTTCTTACCTCTTTAAAATACGGTTCGGTAAAACTTTATGTGAAAGACTCATCTAATCTGTGGAATATCCCTTGAGATAAGGTCACCACAATATTGGAAAACATGATATTACCTCCTAACAAAAATTACTTGCAATAATCATCTAGTAATTATATAATATCATAGGCATTTTATTAACACAAACTTGATAAACTTGTGCAAATATTCTTAAAAATGAATATCTAGGGGTTAATTTGAATGGGTGACGTTTTCCTTAGAAGTCCTCAAATCTCCTTCTATCTCCTCCAGTTTCCTCCAATCTCATGTATATCAATGTAAAAAAGCAACTTTGAATAATTAAGGTTTCATTTATATGTATAAAATGAAGGCTTTAGATTTTAAATATAAGAATGAAAACTTAATATATATGTTGGTTTATAAAATTATTATTAAATTTAAAATTTAATTAAAAAATAAAAATCTTGAAGGATATTGTGTGTTTTTGCAGAATATTATCAATGTATATAGAATTGTAGATTGTTTTGGTTAAACAATTTAATATATGTCATAAAATTTATGGTACTTTTACATGTAATTCTTTTTTGGAGGATATAATGAAAAAAAAAAGTAGGAGTAGGAGTAGGAGAACTTTCATAATAGTTCTAATTGTATTTTGTGCATTTGTATACTTAATTATAAATAATTCTGAAAAAACTGTAAAGGTTGCATATCATGAATTTGAGGATAAAATAGAGTTTAAGGGATTCTATTTTGTAGACGAGCACGTTTTATACAGTGGTAACACAGATGAGTTTAAATTACAATATAAAACTGGAGATTTAATATCAAAGGGGACTAGAATTTCTGACAATATTATTGCTGATAAGGCTGGAATGATTATCACCCATATAGATGGATATGAGAATAAGTATGACAAAGAGAATATTAAGGGAATTACTGTAAAAGAAATAAATAACATCCTTTATAAAGCAAAAAATAATCCTGGAATAAAAATCTTGGATAATAGCCAATGGTATGTTTGTGCATTACTAGATCAGAATGATAAAAAATATTTTAAAAAAGGCATGGTAAAGGATGTAAGTATTAATAATAGATATTATACTGCTGATATAATAGATATACTAAGAAATGATGATGCTGTAATATTAGTATTGAGGTTTAAAAATGATCTTGATGTAGAAAATCTAAGTAGAGTTATTAAGGGGAGTATTATAAAATCTAAGTATGAGGGTATAAGTATTCCAGAAAAGTCTATAATTGATTATAATGGAGGTAAGGGCGTATTTATTAATCTAAATGGATATGCAGAATTTAGGAAAATTAGTGTTATGTTAAGGATAGATGGTAATGCAATAGTGAAACCTGAAAGGGACTCAAAACCTGTACTTAAGGAATATGATGATATTATATGCAATCCAGATGGATTGAGTAGCGGCAAAAAAATACGATAATGAGGCGATTTAATGGAAATATTACTAAATTATGATGAAATAAAAGACAGGATTGAGAGAGCAAAAGAAAAAGCAGGAAGAAAAGCTGATGAAATACTTCTTGTAGGAGTAAGCAAGACCCAACCTCCAGAAAAATTGAAAGAAGCATTTAATTGTGGAATAAATGTATTTGGGGAAAATAAGGTTCAAGAGCTAGTAGAAAAATATCCTCTTATTGATGGGGCGAAGTGGCATTTTATTGGTCATCTTCAGAAAAATAAAGTCAAATATATAATTGATAAGGTGGAGTTAATACACTCCTTAGACAGTAATGAATTAGCAGAAGAAATAAACAAAAGGGCTGGGAAAATTAACAGAATAATGCCAGTATTAATACAAGTTAATATTGGAAGGGAGGATACGAAATCAGGAGTTCTTGAGGAGGAGGTATTAGAATTTTCAAAACTTTTAAGTAAATATCCTAATATCCTGGTTTCAGGTATAATGGCTATACCACCAGTAAATAAAAACGATGAAGTAACAAGAACTTATTTTAAAAAGGTTTATAATATTTATAATGAAATAAAAACATATAAATATGATAATTTTGAAATAAAATACTTATCCATGGGAATGACAGGAGACTTTGAAATAGCAATAGAACAGGGAGCAAATATCCTAAGAGTTGGTACTGGAATATTTGGAAAAAGAAATTATAATAGGGGGGAGTAAAATGTCAAGTAAATTATTAAGACCATTTAACAAAATGATGGGAGCAATAGGTCTTATTGATGATGAGGAAGAAACAATTAATTACGAGGACAGGGATGATGATGATGATGATGAATACGATGAACCTGAAATTGTAAATTCAAATCCTAGAAAAAATAAGATTGTAAGTATAAAAAGTAACTCAGCACCTAAGGTAATTTTAAAAAAGCCTGGTGAATTTCAGGATATTCTAGAATTAGTAGACGCTGTGAAATCTAAAAAAATTGTTGTAATGAATATGGTTGATATTGACCAAAGGCTTGCTCAAAGAATGATTGATTATTGTGTAGGAGCTTGTTATGCATTAAATGGATCATTTCAAGAAATTGCTAAGTCTATATATTTAATTGCTCCTGAAAACGTAGAGATATCAAATGAATTAAAACAAGTACTAAACAAGAATGGTTTTTTTGCATTTAATGACAAATATTAATGGCTCGAAATTTAGAAATCATATAATTATAAATACAT
>JARDZI010000332.1 GCA_029240935.1 Clostridiales bacterium | reverse complement strand
TTGTGGAGCTAATTTCAATGAAGTAAGCAATACTGGTTTTACTACCTTGATGTTGGCCGCACAAAATGGACATAAGGAAATAGTTGAGTTGCTTCTCAATAAAGGAATGGATCCTAATGCAAAAAATCATAATGGAGATACTTCTTTAATTTTAGCAACACAAAATGGATATATTGAGGTAGCAGAAATACTTATTGATAAGGGTGCTGATGTGAATGCAATGAATAATAATTGTAACACATCATTGATATATGCAGCCCAAGGAGAGGGAGATAAAAAGATTGTTGAGCTGCTGATATCAAAGGGAGCTTATGTAAATGCTAAAAACAATATTGGTGAGACAGCACTACATAAGGCTACATATTATGGTTTAATGGATATTGTAAAGCTGCTTATCTTAAATGGCTCTGAGATAAATATTAAAAATGATGATGGAGAAGTACCTTTACATAAAACAACATATTATGGCTGGAGAGATATTGCTGAGTTTCTTATTTTAAAAGGGGCAGATGTGAATTCAATAAATAATGATGGAGATACACCACTGCATAAAGCATTATGTTACCGCTTTAAGGATGTTGCCGAGCTGCTCATTTCAAAAAATGCAGATAAAAGTATTAGAAATAAGGCAGGTTTTACCCCAATAGATTATGTATCAAAATGTGTTAGGAAGGATATGACAACTAATACTGCTGATATTATTATTTCTGCTCAAACATATTATGAATTTTCAAAGAGGCTATAAAACAATGATAATTTATAAAACTACTTAAACAACTTTTTATTGTATGTATAATATAGAAAAAATGTTTTAACATAAAAAACAGAAATTTATAATCTAGGAGGAGCATCATAATGGGCAGCATTCAAGGATTTATTGATTTTAAACGAAAGGATTTTGATTATAAAAGTATAGAAGAACGATTAAAAAATTTTGATGAATTCCTAATCATGCAAAACGATACTGAAATGAAAAAACAAGCAGGGCGATGCATGGATTGCAGCACTCCATATTGTCATGCACTCGGATGCCCTAATTTCAACCTAATACCTGATTGGAATGATTATATATTTAGAAATGATTTGAAAAGTGCATTAGACAGATTAACCTTGACAAATAGTTTTCCTGAGATTACAGGAAGAATTTGTCCTGCACTTTGCGAAATTTCTTGTTCTCTTTCAATTAATTTAGCTCCAGTAACAATAAAGCAGATTGAGCTTTATATAATCGAAAAAGCATTTGAACAGGGGCTTGTTAAACCTAAACTTCCTAAATACGAGAAAACTAAAAATGTTGCAGTAATTGGCTCAGGACCTTCAGGACTTGCTGCAGCCCAGGAGCTTCGAGGGATGGGCTATAGGGTTACAGTGTTTGAACAAGCTGCAGAAATTGGTGGATTACTGCGATATGGTATTCCTAATTTTAAGCTTCCAAAGTGGATTATAGATAGAAGAGTTGAATTGATGGAAAAAGAGGGCATTGAGTTTGAAACTAATGTTGTAATAGGCGAGGATTTATCAGCTGATTACATTAAAGAAAAGTTTGATGCTGTGCTTCTATGTATGGGTGCAGGTACACCTAGAGATTTACCAGTTGAGGGTCGTAATCTGGAGGGTATTTATTTTGCTCTGGAATATTTAGGCCAACCTAATAAGCTAATTCATGAAAAGAAAATTGTGAAAGATATAATAAATGCAGAGGGCAAAAATGTTTTAGTTATTGGTGGCGGTGATACAGGCTCCGATTGTATAGGAACAGCAAACAGGCAAGGTGCAAATAAGGTTACTCAAATAGAAATATTGCCAAAGCCTAGGGATTGGAATGAAAGCTATAATCCTGCTTGGCCTAATTACCCAAGTATTTTAAGAACTTCAAGCTCCCATAAGGAAGGTTGCATTAGAGATTTTGAAGTAAATACAAAGTCATTTATCTCTAAGGATGGTCATGTAATAGGAGCTAATTGTGTAGGAGTAGAATGGGTAAAGGATTTAAACAATAAATATATAATGCAGGAGATTAAAGGAAGTGACTTTGTAATAGATGCTGATCTTGTATTTTTGTCTATGGGCTTTGTACATGTTAAGCATTCAAAATTGCTTTCTGAGCTTGGAATCGATTATAATGCTCGCGGTAACATTAGCATTAATTCGGATTATGAAACTAATATAAGGGGTATATTTTCAGCAGGTGATGCCTCAACAGGAGCATCCTTAGTGGTACGAGCAATGTATCATGGCAGGATTATATTCATCCTTTTGTGCTTACCAATAAAACAAAGATGACAGAATCATATCCTATGATTCTGTCATCTTTGTTTTATAAAAATACTATTTAGCTAAAATCCTACTGCTTATTTCACCTATAGAATTGCAACCAGTTAGTATCATAGCAGACTTTAAATCATCTGCAATAGCATCAATATAGCTTTTTACACCCTCAGACTGCCCACCAAATGATGCTGAAACAAAAGGTCTTCCAATAAGAACTCCATCAGCTCCAAGTGCAAGCATTTTAAGAACATCCACTCCGTTTCTAATACCACCATCTGCTAATATAGTAACCTTACCCTTAACCTTAGAGGCAATTTCCGGAAGTACATCTGCAACTCCTGGAGTTTGGTCGAGAACTCTGCCACCATGATTTGATACAACTATGGCAGTAACACCAGCTTCAGCAGCAAATTCAGCCTCATCAGGGGTCATAATTCCCTTTAGAATAAATGGTAATTTTGTACTTTCTACAATTTCCTTTATTTCTTCAGGAGTTTTTGGCCCAACTGGCTTTCCGTGAAGTGCAAGTGTTATAAGACCAGCTGCATCTATATCCATACCAACTGCATAGGCTCCAGCTGCTTCAGCCAGTTGAATTTTTTTTATTACTTCAGCATTCTTCCATGGCTTTATAAAAACAACTCCACTTCCACCTGCAGCCCTAAGCTCTTCTAAGTTTGTTACAAGAAAGGAATCTACTACAGTATCTCCAACCATAGGGTAAATTCCAGCATTAAGACATCCTTCAATTATCCATGATATGTATTCTTTTTCTGTGAATTTTCCTCCCATGTTCAGGGTTGTACCAGATACAGGAGCAGCAAATACAGGAATTCTCATTGCTTTCCCCAAAAGCTTAATGGAGGTGTCTGGATTACTACAGGAGTGTAATACTCTCATATTAAGCTTGTGCTTCCTAAGTGCATCAACATTTGCAGTAAAAGCTTCTCCAGTGCCTTTTCCACCCATTCCTGGAACTTCCCCAGAACATACCTTGCCATTACATACAGGGCAAACCCTGCAGGATCCATTTAAATTGGACTTTGCATTCTTTAATACTTCCTTATATTTCATCAAATCAACTCCTATAACATTAATTTATAAAGATATTTAGTATAAATGTTAAACCTAATTCATTTCAAATATTAAAGGTCTGCAGTACATAATAGTATGCCTATTATTATACTACAGACCACATATTATGCTAGTGTCTAGATAGCTATATCTGAATTTTTACTTTTCTTGTTTGCAGCCATTAGGAATACAGCAAGTGCTCCAATAGCAACTGCTATTCCAGCTGGATAAGCAAATGAAGTTGATAACTGAAGACCTTCTGGAGCTACAAGAATGTAGGTTATTGAAACAGCAGTCATAAATACTGCGGGTATGGTAGCTATCCAGTGTATTTGTTTTCTTAAAGCTAAATACATTGCAGCAGCCCAAAGCACTATCATTGCTAGTGTTTGGTTTGACCAAGCAAAATATCTCCAAAGTATATTAAAATCTATTTTTGTTAATATAAATCCTATTATAAATAGTGGTATGGTTATCATAAGTCTGTTCTTTATTGATCCTTGTTTGAATTTAAGGGAGTCTGCAATTGTAAGTCTAGCACTTCTAAATGCTGTATCTCCTGAAGTTACAGGACAAGCAACAACTCCAAGTATTGCAAGTGCCCCTCCTATTTTACCAAGAAGTGTGTTTGAAATTGTACTAACAACCCAACCTTGTCCACCATTTGCAGTCATTTGTGCGCCTAATTCTCCTGTGCTGCCAAAGAAAGCAATTGCAGCTGCAGCCCATATTAGAGCAACAATACCTTCAGCTATCATTGCACCGTAGAAAATTGATCTACCTTGTTTTTCATTAGTAATACATCTTGCCATTAATGGAGATTGAGTTGAATGGAAGCCTGAAATAGCTCCACAAGCTATGGATATAAACATTAATGGCCATATTGGAAGATTCTTTGGATGAAGATTAGCTAAAGTAATTTCAGGAATTTGATATCCTCCAAATATTATACCTCCAGATACTCCTATAGCCATTATTAAAAGACAAATACCAAATATTGGATAGACCTTTCCTATAAGCTTGTCTATAGGAAGAAGTGTAGCTAAAATATAATATGCAAATATTACATAAACCCAGAACTTAACATCCAAAACTGCTGGAGTTAGTGAAGCTAATAGATTTGCTGGGGTTGTAATGAAAACAACACCTACAAGTATTAGAACTATAACTGAAAAGAATCTCATGAAATTCTTAAAACCAGGTCCGAGATATTTTCCAACAACCTCTGGAATACTTGCACCATCATGTCTTACAGATAACATTCCAGATAGGTAATCGTGTACACCACCTGCAAATATTGAACCTAATACAATCCAAAGGAATGCAACAGGTCCCCATAATGCACCTGCAATAGCTCCAAATATTGGTCCAGTACCTGCAATATTTAGGAATTGAATTAAGAAAATTTTCCATGCTGGCATTTTAACAAAGTCAACACCGTCCTCAAGTCTAACGGCTGGAGTTTTAATATTGTTATCAGCTCCAAAAGCTTTTTCTACAACTTTGCTGTAGAAAAAATAACCTAGAAGCAATGCAACAATAGATAAGAAAAATGATACCATTTATAATACCCCCCTTGTTAAAGATAATTTTTATTCACTTAAATTATAAAGCAAATGTTTATATCATCTTCAAGAATTTCATTAAATAACAAAAAAGGCACATAAAATGCATTTATATGCCCATTAATTGTTTAAATTGTGCTATATTTTGCCGGCTGACAGGTACCTCCCCAGTAATCCCATGAAGCTTTAACATATAGGTATTATTGAACCATGGAATTATTTCCGTGATTTTATCTAGATTAACAATGTAGGAACGATGACATCTTAAAAAACTATCCTGAGGCAGCTTTTTATAAAAATCCCCAATACTTGAAGTAATTCTATACTGATTGTCATTTGTATATATTATCAAATCGTGCTCCTGTGATTCACAATAGTATATGTCATTAATATTTAATACAAATAACTTTTCATTTTTCCATAGGGTAATTTTATTATTAATATGTTTGGAACTTGTATTATTTTCAAGTCTCTTTAATGTCTCAACAATTCTATTTTCTGAGTAGGGCTTTAAAATATAATCAAAAGCAGCAACTTCAAATGCTTCAAGTGCATGCTCTCTGTAAGCACTTATAAATACAAGAGTAGGTGTAGGCTTTTGGGCTTTAATTACTCTGCTTAATGTTAATCCATCAAGCTTTGGCATGTTTATATCAAGAAAAATTATATCAACCTGATGATTTTGTATATAATCAAGAGCTTTAATACTATCATCAAATTCTTCGAGTATTTTAATTGAGCTGAAATTCTTAATAAAATAGGATAATTCCTGAATAGCGGGAAATTCATCATCTACTATAATACAGTTCATTAGCAACCTCCTGTAGTATATTTATTCAATATAATTACTATTCTCATGTAGAAAAAAAACTATTTTTGTTCCTTTATTAAGGCGTTCTATTATAAGCCCTCTACCATATATATATTTCAGTCTGTTATTCACATTGGATAATCCAATTTTATTTTCTTTTGTAGTTCCATTATATATATTGTTAATAACATCTTGTGAAATGCCAATTCCATCATCTTCTATTACAATACAATACTCATCAAAATTATGTTTGCTTATTTTTATTTTTACATTTCCATAGCCAGAACCCTTTAAAATACCATGTTTTATTGAGTTCTCCACTAAAGGTTGAATTATGAGGGAAGGAATTTTAAAGTGTATATCCTCTTCAATTTCATATACTACATTTAGTTTATCACCAAATCGTGCTTTTTCAATTTCAACATAGGATTTTACCTGTTCAAGTTCTTTGGTAATA
>JARDZI010000042.1 GCA_029240935.1 Clostridiales bacterium | reverse complement strand
TCCTGTTCATTACCGTTTCTAGGCAAACGGAATCCAAAGGTTTTATATACATACATAAGGGTACTTGAACAATCCCTTCCATTTAGACCATCTCCCCAACCATATCTATGACCAAGGAGCTTAAAAACTTGTTTTAAAATGTTCTCCCTTGTATAAGGAAGGTAACCTAGGTTTATATCCTGGAGCTTTGATATTAAAGCTAGCTTAAGCTCCATACTTCCCTCAGCATTTCTCACAGGGTACTTAACCACATAATTTCCAAGTGCTGATTGGTTTCCAACAGTTTCTATATTATCTTCACAAAGAGGAATTTTTGTTCCCATGTCAAGTCTTAAATAAGATACTCCAGGTTCATATGGATTGTGTTGAGTATAAGCGAAGTCTCCGGTAACAACAATGTAATCCTTTGAATCCAGATAATTAAAAACTTCCTCCTTATTCTTTGCCAGAGCAACATCCAATGCGCTTACCCATCCTCTATAATTATGCATTTGTATAAAGTACCATTCTCTGTCCCTGCTTTCGTGAAGAACTAGTACTGGTTCAATTGCTTGACATCCTGTTTCTTGAAATCTATCAAATTCAATATCATCAGATTCCTTAAAAATACCCTTTGAGGTGGGAAAGCTTCTTAAGGAGGTATTCTTTACTGTAATACCATACCTAACATCATTTACTTTAGAAATTGCATCAACATTTGTATTTTCAATTAAAGTCTCATAAAATTCCTTTTCTACTTCCTTTCCTTCTACAGTATACCTAACCCTTTCTGGTATTGAATATTCCTGCATAAATGCTATGAGTTCTTCCTTGGTCAATTTATCCTTGTAGCTTTTGAGATTATATACTGCACTAACCTTTTCAGCATTGCTTTCATTAAACTTTTCTATTTCCGCTGCATTCATTATAACTCTGTCACCATCTTGAAGCTTATTAATCCAAAATTCAGCCTTCAGCATCTCAACCTTAGTATCAGGTATCAAATACTTTTCCATATTACACCTCTTTATTTATACTATTTTACTAATACTTCTTCATATATTCCATCTATCCTGCTAAAAACAATTTTTTATTTTTTACAAATATAAATTAACTCAGGTATCTATTCTCATTCTGTCAATTTATCAAACTTTCTTTACATTCAAAAAACCATCCTTTAATAATTTTTCAAATGCTTCTGCATTAACAGGTCTGCTGTAGTAGAAGCCTTGTACCACATCACATTTATTTTCCTTCAATAGCTCTAGCTGTTCCTTTGTTTCAACTCCCTCAGCTAATACTTGTAATTTCAGATTATGTCCCATATTAATCACGGCTGTTGTTAAAGCAACCTCCTTCTCACTCATCGTTACATCAGACACAAATGACTTATCAATTTTTAATGTATCAATAGGAAGCTTCTTTAAATAGCTAAGAGATGAATATCCTGTCCCAAAGTCATCAAGGGATATTTTAACACCAATTTCCTTCAAGCTTTTCATGGTTTCACTAGCCTTTACTACATTTTTTATAACATCCTCTGTAATCTCTAATTCAAGATAGGATGCATCAAGTCCTGCAGCCCTAAGAGCACCTTTTACAGTATCAACAAAATTACCTTGATCAAATTGTCTAGATGATATATTAACTGATACTCTAATTTTAGAATAACCAGCAAGCTGCCATTCTTTATTTTGACGACAAGCTTTATTTAAAACCCATTCACCAATTGATATAATCATACCCGTTTCCTCTGCTGCTGGTATGAACTTTGCAGGTTGAACAAATCCAACTCCAGGGCGATTCCATCTTAATAGTGCCTCCATACCAATGATATTTCCACCTTCAATTTCAACTAATGGTTGATAATGAAGTACTAGCTCATCCTTAGTTAGTGCTTTTCTTAAATCATTTTCCAGCTCAATTTGTTCAATTGCAGTATCATCCATACTTGGTGCATATAGAAGGTAATTATTCCTGCCTTCACCTTTAACAAAGTTCATTGCAGTGTCTGCATTTTTCACCAAGACCTCTGCAGTTTGACCATTATACGGATATATACTTATACCCATACTTGCAGTAATATACAGTTCATAATTTTCTACAATAAATGGTTTCGTTAATACCTCCAGTATTTCTTCTGCCATGTCTGTAGAATTCTCAATTTTATTTATATTAGGCATAAGTAATATAAACTCATCATCACTATGTCTTGCAAGTAAATGCTTACTATTTATGCAATTTTTCAATCTTTTTGCTATTTCCTTTAATAATTCATCTCCAACTCTATGTCCCATCGTATCATTTATTTTTTTAAATTTATCTATATCCAATACTATAATACCCAATAACTGACTTTTGCTTTCTAATCTGTTTATCCTTTGCCTTAAACGATCATTAAAAAAAATTCTATTCGGTAATCCGGTAAGAGAATCAAAATATGATGAATAGTAAAATTGTTTCTTAAGCTTTTCTTTTTTAGTGTTAGCTACAAATAACAGCTGAATTATTATTGTTATAAGAGGTGCAATAAAAAATAGGAACAATATCATTCCAATTTTTAAACCATTTAATTGATCTAAATAGATTACTTGCTCATCCTCAACTAATCCAATAATCCATCCCCATGGTTCAAAATACTCTGAGTAGTCCAATGCTTTAAACACATTACCTCCTGGGTTTTTCCAGCTGTACTCTATTATTTTACCAAATCTGCCTTCGTCAACAATTTCTCTAATAATGTATCTATCATACTCATCTCTATAATTCCAAAGCTCCTGTCCCTCGATGAAAGGATGCATAATTGCGAGTCCGCTTGTGGAAAATGCATATACGTATGCGGAATTATTAAATCCTAGTTTTGATTTACTTAAGTCCCTATATCCATTTTCCATTATTGGACCAGACATATAATCCTTAGCTAATTTCTGTGCTTCTTCCTCAGTTAACTTTTCATTGCTTATTTGCTCATCTAACAGTGCTAAAAAACCTTTTGCTATTAACAGCTTATTAGACATTTCCTTTTGTGTATTTGATATCATTATTGCTTCATAACTTTTAAAAATCCCATATAAGGAAAAGCCTATACCCATAAATACGATTATAAAAGTTAGAATTAAATTTCTCAAATTAATCAATTTTTTATTATTAATATCCACCCTAAAATGGTGAGTTTTTTTATCCCTCATCACCCAATCCCCCTAGCAAGCATATATAAGGATAATTTTTAACAAAACATACTACATACTATATATTCTACACGATTCACTTTTTTCCTACTGTATATTGCATTTTTTATTTTTATTTTAGTCGAATCATGGTTTTCTCCTTAACTTACAATATATTTTCATTGTAGTGGCAGGCTGAACGTAGTGAAAGATTTTTCCTTACGCGGGGGTTCAGGATGACAAATTATACAACTTTATAAATCCAAATAAAAGAAGGCTTAAGCCTTCTTTTATAGGTTTAAGCCCCTTCATTTAAAAATTTATACTGGGACATATAAAGATTATAGTAATGCCCCTTTAACTTCATAAGTTCAATATGATTTCCACATTCTGCAATTTTACCATCATCTATTACCATGATCCTATCTGCATCCCTAATGGTTGAAAGCCTGTGTGCTATAACAAAGGAGGTTCTGCCAAACAATAGTTTTTTAATACCCCTTTGAACCATTCTCTCTGTAAATGTATCTATATTTGAGGTTGCCTCATCAAGAATCAATATTCTTGGGTTTGCTAAAAGAGCTCTGGCAAAGGAAATAAGCTGTCTTTCTCCAACTGACAATCTAGAGCCTCTCTCATTAACCTCAGTATCATATCCATGTTCCAGCTTCATAATAAACTCATGGGCATTTACTGCCTTGGCCGCCTCAACAACTTCATTATCTGTAGCGTCAAGCCTTCCATATCTTATGTTTTCCTTTATAGTAGCAGAAAACAGGAAGGTATCCTGCAGCATTATACCCATCTGGGATCTTAAGGACTCAAGCTCTACCTCTGCTATATTTTTCCCATCAATTAGTATCTGTCCCTTATCTGTGTTGTAGAATCTGCTAATAAGGTTTACTATTGTTGTTTTACCAGCTCCAGTAGGTCCAACCAATGCTATGGTTTCTCCTGGTGTAATCTTAAAGCTAACATTATCCAGTACAGTGGTTCCATCCTCATATCCAAATGTAATATTTCTAAACTCCACCTGACCCTTAATCTTTGGCATTTGTACTGCATCATGTATGTTTACAATATCCGGCTCAATATCCATTATTTCAAATATTCTTTCTGCAGCAGCAAAGTTGGTTATAAGTGTGTTATAGAAGTTTGTTATCTTCATTATAGGTCTCCAAAACATACCTATATAGCTTCCAAAGGCTACAACAGTTCCAATTGTAACACTAGAGTCAGCTTTCATAATCTTTACACTTGCATAATAAACAATACAGGTGCCAAGTCCCCAGGATATGTTAACCAAGGGTCCAAACAAGTCATTGAGTTTAACAGCGCTTACAAATGCATCATTCATTTGTGTTACCAGGTCCACAAATACTCTTAAGGTTCTATTTTCACCTGCAAATGATTGTACAACCCTTATGCCTGAAAAATCCTCATGTGTATAGGCATTCATGTTTGATCTTTTTTGCCTGAAGGATTGCCACCTTTTCCTGCTAATGGTTTGTATTAAGAATATGCCTACCATAAGCAGAGGAAGTATTGCCATTGTTGCAAGGGCTAATCTTGCATTCATTGAAAACATAATTACCCCAACGCATAAAAGACTTAGCACCTCTGGTATCAGATTTGTTATGCTGTTTGTAAAAAGCTGTTGTAATGAATTAACATCACCAACAACCCTTGCCAGTATCTTTCCAACTGGCCTTGAGTCGAAGAATGCAAATGATAGCTTTTGTATATGTGTATATAATTCCTGCCTTATAGTTAGTAATATCCTATTAGTTATTGAAGCCATAATGTTCATTCTACTTCTTGATGCAAGCATTGAAAGGAAATTATATATAAACATTCCTACTCCAATAAAAACTAGCCCTTTTAAATTATTATTCGCAATAAATTCATCAATTGCAATTTTAAGAAGATAGGGGTTTAATAATCCACAAACCATAACGAATATCAAAAGAACAAGGACTATAATTACTTTTAATTTATAGGGTTTCAAATACCCAAGAAGTCTATATATTATTTCACTATTAGAATGGATTTTTAATTCCTCATCCTGTTTTATTGTATTTTTAGCCATTATACCACCTCCTGAGTAAGGTCTTCAAAGTCCTTAAACTGTTCTGCAAATACCTCATAATATTTCCCTTTAAGTTTTAGGAGCTCCTCATGCTTTCCTCTTTCAACAATTTTACCCTTGTCAAGGAACAGTATTTCATCAGCATTCTTAACAGCTGATATTCTATGGGCTATTATAAAGGTAGTAGCCTTCTTACTTCTGTTGTTAAGGTTTTTAAGCAGCTCATATTCTGTTTCTGTATCCAATGCAGAAGTTGAGTCATCAAGTATCAATATGCTTGCATCCCTAACTAGTGCTCTGGCAATTGATATCCTTTGCTTTTGCCCTCCAGAAAGTCCAATACCTCTTTCTCCTATTATTGTTTCATAGCCCTCATCAAGCTCATCTATAAACTCAACTGCACATGCATCCTTACAGGCATTTACTATCTCCTCCATGGAAGCATCTTCCTTACCTATTTTAATATTCTCCTTAATGGTTTCAGAGAACAGGAATACATCCTGTGACACCACAGACATTTTGCTTCTAATATCCCTAAGACATACATCCCTCACATTATAACCATCTACAAATATTTCCCCTTCATTTATCTCATAGCATCTTCCTATCAGGTTTACTAAGGTTGTTTTACCAGACCCTGTTGTTCCCATTATGGCAACTGTTGTTCCTGGTTTTGCATCTAGAGTTATGTTTTTTAATACATATTCATCATTATATTTAAATGATACATTTTCAAATTTTATATGACCCTCAACATTCTCAAGCCTAACTGCATCCTCCCTGTCCTTTATCTCAGGTACTGTATCCATAACATTAAACACCTTTATTGCAGATGCCTTGGTCTGCCCAATTGAGTTTGCAAGCCAGCCAAGATCCCTCATAGGCCATATTAATTCCCATATATACATATTAAAAGCTACCAGAGTTCCAACAGTAATATTTTCCTTAACAACATATATTCCACCTATGGAAACAACAAGTACTACACATACATTTGACAGGAACTCCATAATTGGATAATATTTTGCCATTATCTCAGTTTGTTCAACATTTAATCTATAATTTTTCTTATTGTGCTCCATAAACTTAAGTATTTCATGCTTTTCCCTTGCAAATGCCTTTACAAGCCTCACCCCTGCAATATTTTCCTGTGCAGTAGTGTTTAAAACAGCAGTATGATCGCTTATTTTCTCATAGGCTTTATCAATCTTTTTTTCAAGCTGCATTGCCGCATATGCAATTAGGGGCATTACTGCAAGACTAAAAAGAGTAAGCTTCCAGTTAAGTGTAAACAATATAACAGTTGCAATTATAAATGAAACTCCACTATCCAATGAAATCATTATTATAAATCCAATTGCCATTCTAATATTGTTTAAATCTTCACTTATTCTTGACATCAATTCCCCTGTGTTCATACCATCGAAAAAGCTAAAGGATTGGCTTTGAATATGTTCAAATAAATCCTTGCTCATATCTATATTCGTTCTTGTCCCTAGGTAATCAAAACCATATTCTCTGATGAAGCCTAATATTGCCTTGAGAAGTGTAATAACAATAATGCTTATAAGAATAGTTGTTAAAATATTAGTTTCTCCATTTTTAATTACTCTGTCCACAAGTATTTGTATTAAATATGGGTTTATCATATTCAATGCAATACTTACAACTAAAGCTGTAAGTGAAGCTATTACTAGTAGCTTATACTTCCAAACATACTTAAATATTCTTGTCAATTCTATTCCCCCCTTGTTTCAAGTCAAATTCAAAAAAACCATGGAGTCTCCATGGCCAAGTTGCATTTATAACAGGAAAAAAGTTTCCTGAGAAAATATATAAAGGCCATGGGTTGATAGCCCATGACCCTTTATTCATACATAGTATATAACTATATTATGATAAGATCACCATTTTGGAGGTAGGGCTATCAGATTCATTTTTGAGCATATTAAACTCTGGAAATTTAGGCGCACTAAATCCTTGTTTATTAATCATATTAATGCCGCTATTAAGTATTCCAGTGATTAAATATCTCCTTGTCATCTTTCCTTCCTCCTTTCAGAACCTTTAGGTTCATTTCTATTACTATACAAGAATACCATCTTTTAGCTTGTACTGTCAACCTTGTTAATAAAATTTTTTTATCGTTTATGATTCATATCAGTCCAATCACTATTTTAGGCAATTTATATACTGCAAGTATGGAATTACACTTCAATTAATTTTTTAAGAACTGACAACATTTATAAAAGAACCTAAATATCTCTCCTGCATATTATGTAATATGCTAAGCAAGCCTATTTCTAAGGCATTAAGGGGGGATACAATGAGTGAAAATACCATAAAATCATCCACTCCATCCTTGCCCTCTGAAGTTGAACATGTAATGCCTGCTCATGACACCCATGAGGGTACTCCTATTAACACTTCTCAAAATACTGTTATAACAATAACCTTTTCTGTTCCACAAGAACATACAATTACAATTGAAGGAATTCCAGATTTAAATGAGGATGGTGTAATAGATATACAGGATGTTATTATTGCAATTAAGCAACAAATGGAAAAGGATGATTTTGAAAGCATTTAATGCAAAAACAATCAAAAAGGGGGCAGCATGAGATAATATCTCATGTTGTCCCACTTGTTGGATTGTTTTTTATTACTTAATCAGCTTTTGTATATTGTTTAGAAATAAAATAGAACTTTCCATTATAATTTATCTTTAGCCAATCATTTAATTCTCCAACTACTTCAACCTTATCCCCATTCTTCAGGGTTCCAACAATCTTCCCTGTGGCTGAAGCAGTTTCTCTTACATTTAATGTTGTTGCTGTAATAGTAACATAACTTTTTTCCTTTGTTACTTTTACAGGTACTTTATTTGTACAATCAAGATAGGTTGCAGTAATGTAACCGGATTGATCACTACTAATATCTGTCACAGCTGTAAATATTCCACCACTTATGGTTCCAATACTTTTGTCTACCTGATACTTAACAAGGGAATTATCCAGGTTAAAGCTATTGCCGTACATGTCATATGCAGTTGCCTTCAAGGTTGTTTTTACTCCAGGGCTTGAATTAAATGTACCGGAGTTTACAACTATGCTTACTGGCTTAATCTCCTTTGAATCAATAACTGTTACTTTAAAAGAGTAGGTTTCATCTCCTAGGGTTGCTTTAATATTTGAACTTCCTAATCCATTAGTTGTCATCACTCCATCAGCAGAAATTGTCACTGCAGATGAATTATCAGATTGCCATTTAATACCCATATTTTTAAATTTACTTAAATTAATAATATAGTTTGCATTTTGAGCCATAAAGTCGCCATATAGATTGATTGTTTTATTTGCCCCTTTTATAATTTTCATTTCCCCCGCTCTGAGAGATGGATCCATTACTGCTATTCTTTCAACAAGAGGAATAAATACATGTTCAACCTTTGATCCATTAATAGCAAACTTTGTGTATCCTAAAAATCCTCCATTTTCAGCTTTAACATATCTTTTTAAGCATCCATTACCAGTTATAATATAATTTACTCCTGATACTTCCCAGCTCTGGCTTACATGTAGGTTTCCAAACATAACATTTATGTTTTTAGAAGGATTGGCACTCTTATAGTCTCCTAATATTTTTTCAAGCTTATCTGCATCTGACTTTAACATTTCATGTCCAGTACCAAAGGAATCTCTAGTAGGTACATGGGTATATAGAAATACATTTTGCTTTGTGTTTTTGGTTAAAAGTTTTTGTAAATAATCAAACTGTGTAGGATCAGCAGCACTGATGCTGTGGCTAAATGCACTGTTTAAGGTTATAAATAGTGAGTTTCCATATTCATAGCTATAGGCATACTGTGATACTCCAAAAGCATTCATATATGCATCAAGATTTCCATTAACCACCTCGTGATTTCCAGGTGTAAGCATTAATGCCTTGTTATTTATGAGCATTAATTGTCTTGTTGCAGCTGTCCACTGACTTTCGTCATCCTCATCTATTATATCTCCATTCTGTATAACCAATTCTGATTCATCCTTGTTAATTGCACTGAAAATATCATATCCAAAGCCTGTT
This sequence comes from Clostridiales bacterium, assembly GCA_029240935.1. Taxonomy (GTDB): domain Bacteria; phylum Bacillota; class Clostridia; order Clostridiales; family Caloramatoraceae; genus JARDZI01. The sequence continues at coordinate 7,119 of JARDZI010000042.1, read as the reverse complement.
GCATGAGTATCTGACGTAACGGATACTGTAAAGCTGTCAGGATTTTTGGGTCCTGTTAAAGGTTGAATTATAAAGCTTGTAGTTTTTTCAACTCCCTGATTACCAGCCCTGTCCTTTGCAACCACACGAGCACTATGGGAACCAGCTGTTAGTGGTCCATCAACCATTGCATATGCCCAGCCTGATGCTTCATCATAGTAATGGCTAAGTTTTTTACCGTCTAAATAAATGGATATACTTTGTGTGTCTACACCTGCTTGAGAATCCTTTATGTTTACTGATATTCTTGGTGTAGCTGTTTCAACAACCATATGCTGTAGTGGCATAAGCCTTGTAATAACAGGTTTTTCTGTATCTGCTTTTAAATTCACACTAAATGTATTTTTATAGATTGGATTTATTCTGTTACCAGCCATATCGGCCGCTTCCACTTCAAAACTATGACTTCCTTCAGCTAACCCTTTGGCATTGTAGGTAAGCTTTCCAGATTTCCCATCAAATACCGAAGTAATTGCTTTTCCATCCAGTTTTGTTTTTATTGTACTAGGGTTTATCCCTGCTTGTGAATCCTTGAGTATTAGGGATATTTGAACATCCTTTTTGTATATAGTAGTTGAAGGTTGAAAACCACTAATTTCTGGGCCTTTTAAATCCTCATTATCAGAATATGTAAATCTAATATCATCAAAATAAACAGTCCCCTTATAATGAAGTGTCTTATTTGTTTCAACCATATAAATATAATTTAAGCTTATTGGAAGAGGTACATCTGATGGTATGACCTCATCAATGTATTTCCAGCCTGTCCAATCAATTCTTGAAGCTAGGTCTAATGTTCTGTTATTTCCCTCTCCGTCTGTTATGACTGCTCTAAGCCATGGAGCTTTACCATCTCCATATACCCACATCCCTAGTTTCTTTGGCATAAGGCTTGTCATAAAGGTTTCCGTTATATCATTTCCTGATTTATCTGTTAATGAATGTTTCAGATTAATTGTTCCATTATATACTCTTGTCCATGTTTTATCATAATCATAAGTAACCTTATAGCTATATTTACCACTCTTTGCTTGTTCTGCGGAAATACTACCAACACCACCAACATATCCATTTATTGAATATCTTGAGGAATCCAAATGTTCAAAACCATCAATTAATTGATTTGTATCCTCCACAACAACTTTAACAGTTACCTTCTTGCTCCCTAGCTGTGCAGAAACCTCTCCACTACCTTTTTTAGTTGTAATTTTTAATAATCCATTTTCATCAATGGTCCCAATATTTCCTGTTATTGACCATTTTGCAGATGAATTATTAAGGATCACTGGCTGACCTCCGTAGGCTGTTGCATTTAAGGTTAATTGCTTTGTGTTTCCATATTGGAGTATCTGAGTTATGCCTCCATTTAAGTTCAATGCATCAACATCATCAACAACATAAATATTTGCTTGTCCCTTTACACCACCCCACTCAGCAGTAATGGTTCCAGATTCCAGATTAGCTCCTGCAGTAAATACTCCATTTGAATCAACCTTGCCAAGTTTTGGTTCTACAGTCCAATTTACAGATGCATTTTTTAAATTAATTGAATTGTAGTTTGTATCAGTTCCACTAATGCTAAACTTGTACTGGTTATTCTTATAAATAACTATGTTCTTATCTACTTGGATGCTTCCAACTTTATTTGCTCTATCGCTTGTACTAACAAATAGTATCCCATTTGTTATAGCTCTTTGTGCTCCATCAGAGGGTCTGTTAATTATTTTCAGATCATCTTCACCATTTAATTTAACATTCATCTGGGTTGAACCGCCGCCATCCATACTAACTGCCTGTACAGCTCCTAAGTTTCTCATCAATTGAGCCATTTCAACTAATGTTATACCATCACTTATCCCTTTAGAAGGAGTTCCTCCATCTGAAGTTATAGCTATTACCTTATTATCTGCAGTAATACCAACTGCAGTTCTTGATCTCCTTGAGGTCACAAGAGCACTAGATGCTCCAGCATTAATCATTTCCTGTGAGGTCAATGTCCTCCCATCTTTAACAAGATAGGAATATGCTCCTAAAGCTTCAACTATATTGGGTTTACTATAGTCCATTTTTATTTTTATTTTATCCCCTGGCTTTAGGTTTGCTTTAACCCAGTCTGCTTTAGTTCCATTGCTGGCAAGTACTATGTAATCCTCACTAAGTACTGCTTCTGCACTTCCTGCGCCTATTGTATCAACTGTACCTTCATACTCTTTGCCAAGCAATATTTTAGATGGAATGCCCTTTACAACTGTAAGAGCTCCAGTTGATGCATATGTTGAAAAATCTAATTTCTTATACTCATTTAGCTGATATGTATTTAAAACAAGAGTGTTTCTAGCGGAATTTCTATTAATATTGTCTATTGCTATAGACTCTCCACTTCCAGCAGTTAAATTTGCAGTAAGATAAATATTATCAATAAAAGCCTTCTTATCCTTATCTATTCCAAATACAGGATAAATTCTTTCTTCACTTATTGTATTATGAGCTGCAATTATGGCACCTGCCCTAACCTGGGGGCCTGTACTAAATCCAGTCGACATGTTAAACATATCTGCATTAACACCTGCAACTACATCATTTCCCTTAAAACTCTCCCTTTGAATCTGTTGGGTAAGAGTATCCGCTTTTTTTACAGTATCCTTTGCCTTTGAAAAAATTATATTTACATCCTTTTCATTTAAATCTGCAGTAACAATGTTTACTCTCTGCTTAATACTTGAACTAAAGCTCTGAAGTTGCTTTTCAGTATAGTTTATTCCATTTCCAATAGGCTTGTTATACAAAACAACCTCAAGATCTGCTGCCTTAGCAGGAATCATCATCTTACCAGAAAATAAACTAAAGACGAATGCTCCAATTAATACAAATGATATAAACTTTCTAGTTTTTTTCATCACAATATCCTCCTTATCTAATACAAATTTTTTTATGCTCTCTCCTCCTTTTTAAGTTCATAGAATACGTAAATTATAACATGATATAAAATTAGACACAAAAATCCCATGATTTGTTCACTATTTAAGAATAATTAACAAAAAGAAACATTATTATACATGCTTTTAGAATTTCTTAATTATTTATGAAAAATTTAGTTTTTAAGGAACCTTTTATGAATAAACCATTGTCTAATAATCAAAAAGAAAAATTAATAAAGGGGTGGAAGCATATGAAAAAGATATTTAGTTTAATTATTACAGTGATAATGCTTGTTGGAATACTAAATCCAATCAATGCAGCTGCAGAAGTCAAAACAAATATATCTCTTGAAAAAGCAATAACCATTGCTAAGGAGACCTTTAATTTAACAACCGAGGGTTATGAATTAAATTATCAATATTATGAAAATCAAAACGGGAAAAACCTATGGAACTTAAGCTGGAATAAGGATAAGGAACCCTCATCAAATATTCGTGTATCAGTTGATTCTGACACAGGTGATGTTATAAGCATGAACAGGTGGGATTCTAGCACCATCATTCCTAGTAAAATACCAGCATATTCAAAGGAACAGGCTTTAAAGGCTGCCCAGGATATTGCAAAGAAAATTCAGCCTATGAACTTTGAACAAACAAAGTTATATGAAAAAACTAGCTATGGTGTTGAACCATACTATACATCCCAGGATTCTTATTCATTTAACTTTATAAGAATTGTTAATGGCATTAGTATGCCAGACAATGGAATTAGGATTACACTTGATAAAAACACATTGAAAATGACAAATTATACATTTGATTGGGATAAGGGACCTTTTCCAGATGCAGCTAAGACAATAAACATAGATGAAGCAAAGAAAATATTTGGCGAAAAGCTTGGTATAGAATTAAGCTACAGACTTATATATGATTATACAAAAAAAACTGAGACTCCAATACTTGTTTATGCATTAAAGAATAGTAATAGTCCAATTGATGCACTTACAGGGGAAGTAATAGAAAATTCATTAATTCGTTATGGGCTTGATAAATCAGAGAATACAGTATCCTCTCCACTAGCTGGAAAGGGTGACTTAACACCTGAGGAGCAAAGTACTGTTGATAATAACGACAAGCTTATATCAAAGGATGCAGCAATAGAAATTGTAAAAAAATATGTTAAACAAGCTTCCAGCTACAAGTTGGAAAATGCTAACTTATATACAAATCAAATAAGAAAAACAGCAAGCTGGCATCTATCCTGGGCTTTGGATAATGGGGAGGATAAATCAAGAAGCTATCTTAGCGCACAGGTAAATGCGCAAACCTCAGAATTGATTTCCTTCTATCTTTCAGGAGAGGAATTTAATACAAATGAGAAAACTGCACCAAAATATACTGAAGCTCAGGCAAAGGACATAGCAGAAAAATTTATTAAAGCCCAGCAGTCAGAAAAATTTGCAGCTTCCGAATACAGAGAAAATAAATTTGTTAATGATTATATAGAAAAATACCCAACTAATTATTCATTTTCTTATATTAATAAGCAAAATGGAGTTCTTTGCCCATTTAATAACTTTAATGTAAATGTGAATTCTCAAACCGGAGAAATCCAGTCCTATGGAATGGAATGGGTAGATGTTAAGCTACCTTCAACAGAGGGTGCAATGACTTTAGAGAATGCATACAAAGCTTTATACAGCAATCTGGATTTCTCAATGCAATATATTAGGAATTTTGATTACAGTAAGGGTTCAAACTCCACACCTGAAATAAAACTTGCATATGTTCTTGAGAACTTCTCAGGAATGATTGATTCTAAAAATGGTGCAGTCTTAGACTATTCAGGAAAACAAATTAAAGAAGCAAAGAAAATAGAATTCTCAGATATAAAAGGTCATTCTGCTGAAAAGGATATTCAGCTTTTAGTTGAAATGGGAATACTTGATGATGAAAGTGGAAATTTCAATCCTAATAGCAAATTACTACAAAAGGATTTCGTTAAAATGATAGTAAGAGCAATTGAACCATATTCATACACCTACAGTACTAGTGATGATTCAAAGGATGAATATGATAAATACTATAAAATAGCCATTGAAAGAAAGATAATCTCTGAAAAAGAGAAATTACCAAATGCACAAATATCAAAACAGATTGCAGCTAAAATGCTTCTTAGAGCACTTAATGTTGGATTCGTTGGAGATTTATCCAATATATATATTCTATCCTATAAGGATGCAAATTTAGTAGGTACTCAATATAAGGGATATGTTGCAATTGCTTCAGAGTTAGGTATAGTACCTCCTGAAAAAGATTATTTTAACCCTCGAAGACATGTGCTAAGAGGAGAAGCAGCTACAATGCTTGTAAACTTCCTTAAGGTTGATGTTAATATTAAAGAATAAGAATTCAAAGGTTGTATAAACTAATAATACAACCTCCATAAGAAACTATTCATTTCTTTTGGCAGCCCCCATCTTCATAGATGGGGGCTGTTTTAATATTTAAAAATTATAAATATTGCAATTAAGTGTAGTGGCGGGTTTCCATGCCCGCCAAAGGTTTGTATTAAGCAGGCATGGAAGCCTGCCACTACAAATTTTACCTTCTCACAGCTTTTCCAAGCTTATCATTGACTATTATATTATCCTTAACCGCTACTTCTCCATTTATCAATACATATTTAATTCCAACTGGTGGTTCTGCAGGATTTTCAAAAGTTGCCCTATCATGAATGGTGTCATAGTTAAAAATAACAACATCTCCATCGCTTCCAATACTTAAAGCTCCCTTATTTAACCCAAAACCCTTTGCTGGAAGATAAGTCATTTTCTCAATTGCCTCATAAAGACTTAACAGCTTCTTCTCTCTTACATATTTACTAATAAACCTTGGGAAGGTGCCGCTTGCCCTTGGATGTCCTTCAAATTCATGCATAAAACCATCACTGGCTAGGAAAACACTAGGATGAGCTAATGCCATATCAACTTCATCTTCCTTCATTACATGACCAATTGTTATGGTTTCTGGCTTATCTATTCTAAGTTTATTGAATATTTCTTCACTACATCTTTGTCCCTTATATTCGCCCTCTGCAATTTCAATACTATCATAACCAGTCCCATATCTGTCTAAAAATCCCTCATCGTATGTAGTTTCACCAATTCCGGTACTAAATGCATTATAGGGATAGCAATCTGCCCAAACATCTACTCCATTTTGCTTATAATAATCTATTAATGACATTAATTCTTCCATTTGACCATAGGCTCCCATACTTCCAATATGAGATATCTGAACTGGAATATGAAGCTTCTCACCTATTTCAATTAGTTCCAGGGCTGAAGGAACAACCTTATTTGCATCATCCCTTATATGAGCAGCTGCAATTTTATTCCCTCCCTCTAGAGCTTCGCAAACAGAAAGTAGTTCTTCACCAGTTATACCAGGAATATACCTTATCCCAAAGGATATTCCAAGGCATCCATTATCCAGGTAATACCTAGCAAATTCCTTCATCTTTAACATATTTTCAAATGAAACACTACTATATTTATCTCTGGCATTTACTTTTTTTCTTAATGAATTATGAGGTACAAGCAACCCAATATTGATTGGGATTCCTATTCTATCAACCGCCTCAAGATAAACATCAGGTTCTAATGGACCACCTCCGCAGTTGCCTCCTACTCCAGTAGTAACACCCATTTTAAGCATACATTCAAAAATACTTATGTTGAACTTATCCATGGTTTCATCATAGGGGTCCTCGTGCATATGTATATCCACAAAACCAGGTGATACTATCATACCCCTAGCATCTATAACCTGTTCTCCCATTAGTTTTTTATTAGAAACCTCAACTATTTTACCCTGTTCAATTGCGATATTAAGCTTTGAAAACACCCTATTCTTCGGATCTATTACAAATCCATTGTTTATAACCATTCTCATTTTTTTGCACCTCTTAAACTTAAAATATAGGAAGAATGGGACGCAAGTCGCATTTCCCCACTTATGTGCATTATTTTGTTGTATAGATAGATATTTAATAATATTATAAACTACACAAAATAAAAAAACTCCCCTAGGAGTTAAAGATTTTATTGACCAGAGCCAAAAAATATGATAGATTATATACGAATGCCAATTTATCATA